>SLAT01000300.1 GCA_007126715.1 Roseinatronobacter sp. | reverse complement strand
TGCGTATTCTGACCGAGACCGACAATGCGCTGACCCGCCAGTATACCGCCCTGATGGGCACTGAAGAGGTCGAGGTCGATTTTTCCGAAGACGGGATTGCCGCCTTGGCCAAGATTGCTGCTGATGTGAACCAATCGGTCGAGAATATCGGTGCGCGCAGGCTTTATACCGTGATGGAGCGTGTGTTTGAGGAGCTGTCCTTTAATGCGCCGGACCGGAGCGGAGAGCATATTGTGGTCAACGCGGATTACGTTGAAACGAATCTGGGTGATCTGTCACGTTCGGCCGACCTGAGCCGCTATGTGTTGTGACGAGTTGACTGGACTGGACGCGCGCAGATCTTTTCTTATATAACTGGTCAGGTATAGCGCGGCACTGCCCCGCGCCCCATTTATGCGCAAGGGGTTCGCATGAGCACTGAACAGAATGAAGGCGATCTGCTGATCAAGCCCTCCAGCACGGACCACCCGCTTTACGAGCCATTGGTCGAGGCGTGCAAGACCGTCTATGATCCTGAGATTCCGGTCAATATATTTGATCTGGGGTTGATCTACACGATCACGGTGGCGGATGAGGGGAAGGTCGATGTGATTATGACGCTGACCGCCCCCGGCTGCCCGGTTGCGGGAGAGATGCCAGGCTGGGTTGCAGACGCAATGAGCGCCGTGCCCGGTGTGCAATCTGTCGATGTGGAAATGACCTTTGACCCGCAATGGGGCATGGACATGATGTCGGACGAGGCACGGTTGGAACTGGGGTTCATGTAATGGATAGCCGCGTGTCGGAACGCGACAAGATGCTGGCAGGTGCGCCCTATGATCCGGGCGATGCTGCATTGGTTGCACTTCGACGCAAGGCGCAAGGCCTGATGCGGGCCTATAATCAGACGATTGACGGCGAAGCCACGCGCGCTGTTCTGCTGCGCGATCTGCTGGGAACATGGAATGAAACGACTATCCGCGCGCCGTTTCATGTGGATTATGGCGCGCATATCCATTTTGCGCCGGGCTGCTTTGTCAATTTCAACTGCGTTATCCTTGATGTTTGCGAGGTGCGGATCGGTGCACGCACGCAGATTGGGCCAAATGTACAGATTCTGACAGCCGATCACCCGCGCGACCCGGCCCTTCGTGCGCAGGGTCAGGAATGGGGCCGTCCGATCAGCATCGGGGCAGATGTCTGGATCGGGGGGGGTGCGATCATATTGCCCGGGGTCACGATTGGCGTCGGCGCCATTATTGGCGCAGGCGCAGTGGTCACCCGCGATGTGCCTGCGGGTGCAACAGTTGTGGGCAACCCGGCCCGCATGCTGCCAAAGACAGACGGACAAGGATAAGACAATGTTTGGAATACCCGGAAAATCCCCTGTGACGCTGACGCCCGCTGCCGTGCGCCAGATCCGCCGCTTGATGGAGCGAGAGGGGGCCAAGGGTTTGCGCGTCGGTGTCAAGAAAGGCGGTTGCGCGGGCATGGAATACACGATGGAAACCGCGCAGGAGGTTCACGAACATGAAGAACTGGTGGTGCAGGACGAGGCCTGCGTCATCATCGCGCCAATGGCGCAGATGTTCCTGTTCGGGACCGAGATTGATTATGAAACCGGATTGATCGAAAGTGCCTTCAAGTTCCGCAATCCGAACGTGACGGAAGCCTGCGGATGCGGTGAATCAATCAAGTTTGACGATGTCGAGACTTTGACCGCGCGTATGGGGCAGTCCAAGGCAACCGGCTGATTGCATCAAACGCGCAGGCGGCGTATCTCTGACATAAAGGAGATTTCACCATGTCGCATGCCTGCAAACTCGCCGCTGGAAACTGGAAGATGAATGGCTTGCGGGCCAATCTGGATGAAGCGCGCGCCTTGGCGGCGGCTTTCCCTGATCCGAAATGCGGCATACTTTTGTGTCCCCCTGCAACATTGCTTGCCACGATGCGCGATGCGTTGTCCGGCACTGCGGTAATGGTCGGTGGTCAGGATTGTCATGCACAGAGTTCGGGCGCGCATACTGGTGACATTTCCGCCGGAATGCTGGCCGATGCAGGCGCGCGGCAGGTTATTCTGGGCCATTCCGAGCGCCGCGCAGACCATGCCGAAACATCTGCGCAGGTCGCTGCCAAGGCCAGCGCTGCACATGCGGCAGGGCTGGTTGCGATCATCTGTATTGGGGAGACTGAGGCCGAGCGTGATGCCGGCAAGACGCTTGATGTCGTGCTGTCACAACTGGCGGACTCCTTGCCGGAAGGGGCGACATCGGCCAACACTGTGATCGCATATGAACCTGTCTGGGCGATCGGCACGGGGCGCACGCCGACGATCGAGCAGATTGCCGAAGTGCATGATGCCTTGCGCGCGGCTTTGCCGGATGCAGGTATTTCGTTGCTCTATGGCGGGTCGGTCAAGCCCGCAAACGCCGCCGAGATTTTCGCCATCACCAATGTAAATGGCGCATTGGTGGGCGGTGCTTCGCTAAAGGCGGTTGATTTCGGGGCGATTATCGCAGCGCTGGAAGGCGCGCCGGACTGAGGGTTTTGCGAAGGGTCAATGATTGTGCCAAGCCGTGCGGCGCAGGAACCTTCGATTCCGCGCCGTTTAGTGCAGTCTCAAGGCGGCTTGGTCCCACATTCCTGCCAACCGCATCTGCGCGAATACTTGTTGGTTCCCGGCAGTTTGTGGTCGTAGGCAAGGCTTAATCAAACGCCCTGTCTTAGACCCGGTAGCGTATGTTCGGGGTCACAATTGCCGCGAACACAACCCCGGCGATGAAGCCGCCCAGATGCGCCTCCCATGCCAGCAGTCCCGACAAGGCCAACCACAAGACGACGTTCAACACCACCAGCCCCAGGATGAATTGCAAAAGCGGCTTCATCGGGCTGCCCAGATGCCGCCGCATCTGCCATTCCCAGAATTTCCACGCCCCGATCAGGCCAAAGACCGCCCCGGATGCGCCGACCATCGGCGACTCGCTACTGGACAGCAGGGCGAATCCGGCAGCGCCTCCGATGGCTGAGATCAGGTAAAGGAACAGAAACCCTTTTTGCCCGATCCGTGCGACAACAATGCCGCCAAGCGCCAGCGCAGCCACCATGTTCCCGATCAAATGCAGCAAACCGCCATGCAGCAGGGCATATGTCACGAACATCAGTTCACGTTGAAAAGGATAAAGTGCTTCCCAACCAGCCAGTAATCCGTTCCAGAAGGCACCATGTAAAACCAGCCAGCGCCGCAATCCAAGCCCGCCCAGTCCGCCAGCCTCGGCCAGTGTCAGCACCACTTCCGCAAGGCAGGTTAGGCCAACCAGCCATATGACTGCTGGTGCGTTTGCATGTGTCGGCAAGGTAATGTTGCGTGGGCCCATGAACGCGGCTTTGACACTCTCCTCAAGGCGATGCAAGTCCTTCAGGTCGCGATTGTGCGGGCCGTGGTGACGAGACAGGAGTTTCATCTTCTGCAAGCCGTCCTTTCAAATCCTTTGAACCGCGCGAGATCGTGCTTTCGGGGGCGGGCAAGAAACACGCCCATAGCTGTGTGTTGAAATCGCAAAATTGGTTAATGTAATGAAACCCTATTTTGCCAGATCCGCCAAGGAAAAGCCGCGAATTTGCCGCATTTCGAAAGATTGACAGTCGGGATTGGAAACAAAGGGCCAGCCCCATATTTTTTGTTTCGAAGCGGATGATTGTGTCGCATCGTTAGTGAGGGGCGCTGCCAAATTCATGGCAGGCCAACACCTTCATATTCGAATCAGGCAAGCTGCCGATTAACCCCTCAAGGTCTGCACGCAGCAAGTTCGCCAAGCATTCACCAATGCCCGGTGCTTTCCATGCTTGCCCAAGGCTCTTGCGGGGGTAGCGCATCACCGTCTTGCAGCAACTCGATCGAGATATTGTCGGGTGAGCGGACAAAGGCCATGCGCCCGTCGCGCGGGGGGCGATTGATCGTTATGCCCGCTGCCTGCAATTCTGCGCATTTGGCATAGATGTCTTTGACCGAGTAAGCCAAATGCCCGAAATGACGACTGTCAGATGGCAAGTCATCATCACCGTCCCAGTTATAGGTCAGTTCTACCGGGCATTCGGGCTGCTCTGGCGGGGCCATGAATACCAGAGTGAATCGCCCGCTTTCATTGTCATAGCGGCGCGTCTCGGTCAGGCCCAGAAGTTTGTAAAACGCGATAGAGGCGTCCAGATCCTTGACCCGAACCATAGTGTGCAAATAGCGCATGATCACTCTCCTTATGTGATTGGGAAGATAACAGGCCTTCGGCGTTGTTCAATGGGGGTTTCAGAATCAACCCTATCCAGCTTATGCTACGCCACACATGATCTGGTAGGCGCGGCGAGAAATGAAACAGTATCTGGACGGGTTGCAACATATTCTGGATCATGGCGTCCCTTCGGATGACCGGACGGGCACTGGCACCCTGTCAGTATTCGGAATGCAGATGCGCTATGATCTGGCCGACGGCTTTCCGCTGGTCACAACCAAGCGCGTGCATCTGAAATCCATCATCCATGAATTGCTGTGGTTCCTGTCAGGGGATACCAACATCCGCTACTTGCAGGAAAACGGCGTCTCGATCTGGAATGAATGGGCCGATGCGCAAGGCGATCTTGGCCCGGTCTACGGGCGTCAATGGCGCGACTTTGGCGGTGTGGACCAGATTTCCGAACTGGTGCGCCTGATTACCGAAAACCCCGACAGCCGCAGGATGATCGTTTCCGCCTGGAACCCGCCCGATGTGCCCGATATGGCGTTACCGCCTTGCCATACGCTGTGGCAAGCGCGTGTGCTTGGCGGCAAGTTGCATCTGCAACTTTATCAACGCTCTGCCGATATGTTCCTTGGCGTTCCATTCAACATTGCGTCCTACGCGCTGTTGCAGATCATGCTGGCGAAGGTGACGGGGCTGGAGCCGGGCACATTCGTGCACACGATGGGGGATGCGCATATCTATTCCAATCACATGGAGCAGGTGCGCACCCAACTGGCCCGCAGGCCCAAGCCGCTGCCGCATATGCAGATCACGCGCGATGTCGAAAGCATTTTCGATTTCCGGTATGAGGATTTCCACCTTGAAGGTTATGACCCGGACCCCGCCATAAAAGCCCCGGTCGCGGTATAACGCCATGATGACCCTGATCGTTGCCCGCGCGCGCAATGCTGCCATCGGCCGTAACAATACAATACCCTGGCACGCCCCCGAGGACCTTGCCGCCTTTCAGCGCGAGACATTGGGCGGTGCGATCATCATGGGGCGCAACACATGGGACAGCTTGCCCAAGCGCCCTTTGCCGCGCCGCCTGAACATTGTAGTCACGTCCCGTCCAGCGGATGAGGGGACCGATGCCCTGTTCCTGCCCTTGGATAAAGCGCTCGAACAGGCGCGCGCGGCGGGCTATCTGCGCCATTATGCCATTGGTGGCGCTGGCATCTATCGTGCGTTTCTGCCCGTTGCAGACAGGCTATTGATCACAGAGGTTGATCTGGATGTGCCCGACGCGGATACGTTTTTCCCAGATATCGACCCCGGCCAGTGGCGGCTGAATACCAGCCTGCCGCTGCGACAAGACGCGCCGCGCTGTGTCATTCACGAATTTCTGCGCAAGTAGGCCGGCATGAGATTGCAGCTTTGTCCCTGAATGCATAAGTCTTGAAAGCAGAACAAGAAAGGACTGTTTCCATGCAAATTCAGGTCAATACTGACAATACAATCGCCGGGCGAGAGGATGTGGTTCGCTTTGTCGAAACCGTGCTGGCTTCGAAGCTGGGGCCGGTATCAGGCCAGATCACGCGGATCGAAGTGCACCTTCAGGACCAGAACGCCGACAAAAGCGGCCCGGACGACAAGCGTTGCATGGTTGAAGCACGCCTTGAAGGGCGCCAGCCTGTGACCGCCACGAATACCGCCGACACGATCCAGTCTGCGGTGACCGGCGCGGTGGACAAGATGCGTAATATTCTGGATCGGGAACTGGGAAAACAGCGCGCGCGCCGTTGAACACCAAAGCTATGGCAAGGCTTTGTTGCCATTGCGCAACAGAGCTTTGCCAATATTGAATCACAGGTATTTGGTGGGTCGTATTTTAACCGCCCATAAATGTTGGGATAATTTATGTCGCGATCCACAAAAGCGTGTGATGCATCACAATTTGTTCGCGGCAGGGTTGTGAAAGTGCGGACGTGCAGGTTGAATAAAGAGTCTATACCCCGGAGAAGATTGTAAAAACTTAATAGATTATGTATAATCCTTAAGAAGAAACGATTTTTCTAAAGAGATAATAAAGCTGTGACCAGCCGTTAAAGAGCAGGCACAGACCAGAGGCAGAGGCAAGGAAATGGGCTGGTCAGTTGACCATAGCAGGCCATGTGTGCAGCATGTGGGGGTCTTTCACATGTGTACTATTCAGTGGCGTGCAGTCCATCGGGTAGGGCATGACAAGACATAGTAGCGGTGTTCACTCAAATCTGGCGTTCCGGTCCCGCATTTCCCGGCTTGCCGGGGGGCTGATGCTTTGCGTTGCGGGCTTGTCTGCCTGTCAGATGTCTGCACCGGGCCGCACGTCAAGCCCGACAGAACTTGCTGAGGCGTTGAATGAGTATCGGGTTGTCCCCGCATCGCGCGCCTATATCAATGTCCCAAATTCGGTCATTGTCATGGAACGTGATCTGGGCAGCGCGACTGAACAGCGAGTCACCCTTCCCAATACAACATCGCTGTCGGGCGAGAATACCATCCTGTTGCGCGCACAATCGCCGCGCAGCGCCAGCAGCACGCGCTTGGTGCTGAGGGATGTTCTGGCACAATTTGGCGGCACACCTTCACCTTTTTCCAATGTCACCGACAGCGCGCTTACCACAAGTTCCGACCAGTATGGTGATATCACTTATACTGTCGTGCGTCCGGGCGGTGATATCACCTGTGTTCTGGCATTCCGGCGGTCGCAGACTGGCGCGCGCGCGCTTCCGCGGGGGGCCTCTGCGCTTGATCTAATGATGCGAAACTGCGTTTCAGGATCGCTTGAGCAAGCATTATCCCCTTTGGGACCATCGGCCTTTGGTCTGGGCGTTCCACGAGGCGAATTGTAAGAATGGTAGTTGTGAAATGAGTTCAATAATCGCCAACCGGAAATTGAATCTGAGCGAGGCATTGCTGGTAATGGCATGGGCCGCGCTGGTCGTGCCGCTGATGATCCTTGCCAGCATTCCGACATCGACCGCAGTCCAGGGAGCAATGGGGTTATTTGCCGTCTTGCTGGTGGCCGCGCTTAAACCGTTTTGCATGAAAAATATTCTCGCGCGCTTTTTGCTACTCGCAATCGCGAGTGCGGTCGTTCTGCGCTATTGGTTCTGGCGGGTTCTGGAAACACTGCCGCCAATGGATATACCGGTCTCATTCGTCATAGCGGTCGCACTGTTCATGGTCGAGACCTACGCGATCTTTGTCTTTTTTATCAGTTCTTTCATCTCGGCTGATCCGGTCGACCGTGCGTTGCCGCCCAAGGTTTCCGCCGCCAATCTGCCCACAGTCGATATTCTGGTTCCAAGCTATAACGAGCCGACAGAGATGCTGGCCGTCACTTTATCGGCAGCCAAGAACATGCATTACCCTGCGCAGAAACGCACAGTCGTGTTGTGTGATGATGGCGGCACGGACCAGCGCTGCAACCATGAAGATCCCGAGATTGCGCGCGTCGCACGCCAGCGCCGGATCGACCTTCAGGACCTGTGCGAGGAATTGGGTGTCGTCTATTCAACGCGGCCAAAAAACGAGCACGCCAAAGCTGGGAATATGTCTGCGGCCCTAGAGCGGCTGAATGGTGATTTGGTCGTTGTGTTTGACGCAGACCATGTTCCCGCGCGCGATTTTCTGGCCCGGACTGTCGGGTATTTTGTTGAAGACCCGAAACTGTTTCTGGTTCAGACGCCGCATTTCTTCCTCAACCCCGACCCGGTGGAACGCAATATCGGGCTGCGCGCGGATTGTCCGCCAGAGAATGAAATGTTCTACCATCTGGGCCATCGCGGGCTTGACCGCTGGGGCGGCGCGTTCTTTTGTGGCTCTGCCTCGGTTCTGCGCCGCGCCGCGCTGGATGATGTGGGCGGCTTTGCGGGTGAAACCATCACCGAAGATGCCGAGACCGCGCTTGATATCCACTCGCGCGGGTGGAAAAGCCTATATGTCGATCATGCCATGATCGCGGGCTTGCAGCCTGAAACCTTTGTCAGCTTTATCCAGCAGCGTGGGCGCTGGGCGGCGGGCATGATGCAGTTGTTGGTGCTGAAAAACCCCTTGCGTCGCAAAGGGATGAGCCTGACACAAAGGTTGTGCTACTTGAACTCCATGACGTTCTGGCTGTTTCCGCTGGTGCGTATGACGTTCATTCTTGCGCCTCTCGCCTATCTGTTTTTCGGGCTGCAGATATTTGTCGCCACCATAAACGAAGTTCTTGTCTACATGAGCGCCTATATGGCGGTGAGCTTCATGGTGCAAAACGCGCTTTATGCGCGTGTCAGATGGCCGCTTATGTCCGAGATTTACGAGACAGCGCAGGCCCCCTATCTTTCAGGTGTGGTGATCAAGACGCTGTTGAAGCCGCGCGGTGCCAAATTCAACGTGACAGCAAAAGATGAGGTTCTGGAAGAGGATTTCATCTCGCCGCTGTTCAAGCCCTTGCTGGTTTTATGGGCGATTGTGGGCCTTGGTTTGGTCGCAGCGGGTATTCGCTGGGTTCTGTTTCCGGGTGATCACACGATCCTCATGGTCGTAGGGGGCTGGGCATTATTCAACTTCGTGATCCTGTCTGCTGCATTGCGCGCTATCTCGGAGCGGCAGCAACGTCGCGGTGTTCCGCGGGTTGAAATGCATGCCCCCGCAGTTGCAGCCTTTGGCCGCGATGGGAAATTCAGCTTCGCAGCGGCGACTATTGTCGATTCCTCGACAAGCGGTGCAGGGATCAAGCTTGTTCCCGGACCGGATACCGATCTGGCAGAAATGGCTGCGATCAATCCGGGTTATGTTCTATATTTCACACCAGAATTTCCAAAGTCACCCCATCTGGAAAATGCAATTCGCGTTCAGGTCAAGAATGTCGAACGCACAAGTTCCGGGGTTTTGCTGGGCGTGCGCTACGATCCGGAGCAGCCAATGATCGTGCGCGAGACAATTGCTCATCTGATTTTTGGTGACAGCGCGGTTTGGGAGCGGATGCGCGCCGACCGGAACAAGCCCATGCCTATGTTGAAGGGCATGGCTTATGTTGTCGGGCTGGGTTTCACATCTGTTTACCACACTGTCAAAGCGCTGATGGCAGAGCCTGCAAGGCGGCGCGCAGTTCTGGAACGTGTGCGACTGGGAGAGATCGAGACAGCGCAGCCTGCCCATTTGCTCGCTTTCGGAGAGGCATTTGATCCAGACATCACCAATCCCGGTTTTGACCCTTCCCTTGGGGTCGACGGACAGGGGGCATTTCACGGCGCAAGTGTCGGATACAGGCAGATGCAAATTCTCGCCCGCGGACTGGAGTCGCGGACATGACCAGTGCGACATTCACCCGCCCAATGGTTCAAAGCTGTTGGAATGCCCTGCCTGTCATGGCCGCTATTGCGTTGGCAGCCAGTTTGGCCGCGCCGCCTGTTCAGGCGCAAGGCATCGATGGCGGCCTGATCATGCTACCGCAAGAGAATGGGGCCAACCTTTCATTCCCGGCCATCAGTTCGGATATCAGCGACCGCGCCGATCCGGCACGGCGCAAGATGCGTCTGGATGACGACCCCGAGCATCCGGCCAATACCAGCTGGGTCTCTGCGTTGCGGCTGACAGATATGGGCTATCCTGTTCAAGACGGACTTGCACGGATCACCGGAGAGCGTGAATGGGTCAATTTCGATCTTTATTCCATCGCGGATGAAAATGACGCGCTGTTGCAGATCGCGACTGTTTCAGGGATCAACAACCTGCCGGAACGTTCGCAGATGCGTGTCACCGTGAACGGGCAAGAGTTGGGCACCCGCAATCTGACCCATGTCGAAGATGTGGGGATCGAAAAATTCCGCATACCTTCGGGCGTTTTGCACACGGGCCGCAACCATGTGCAGCTAGAGCTGCGGCAGCAGCATCGGATATTCTGCGGTCCAGAAGCGTCCTATGATCTGTGGACGGATATTGATCTGTCGCGCAGTGGTCTGGTGGTCGCCAATACGCCTGACAGCGAATTGGACATGTTTATTGGCAATGACGGGTTCATGATGGCCCTTGCCGCGCAGGCATCAGGCAGGCAGGCCGTCGAAGTGCGCGGGATCGACTCTCTGGGTTCCGAGGCCGAGATTTGGCGCAGGTTCCTTGTCAGCCGCTTCAATCAGTCCCTTGCTGGCACACCTTTGGTTATCAACTTCACCGACTATTGGACAACGCAAAGGGGCACTCGCGATACGGCGCGGGTCACGATCATACCAGCAGCCGAGAGCAGCGTAAGGTTCGTTCGGGGGGGCGATGGGGCCGTGGTCATGGTGCTGGAGGTCGCGCAAGGCACTGACCCCGAACGACTTTTGGCAGGCATAACCGCAGTTACGGCGCAAGCGCAAGACAATCGCCCGACGCTGATTGACCCGGAAATGGATGTTCCATTCGCGCAGTTTGGTGTCGAGAGCGAGAACTTCTCGCAACGCTATGCGCAGCGAAACCACGCCTTTCGCCTGCCTGATGACTGGCTGGTTCTGACCGGTGCCAAGTCGCGCATCAATCTGGACTATGCATTTGCATCCAATTTGCCAGCCGGGTCAGCGCTGCTGTTGAAGGTCAACGGGACCACCGTGCGCATGTTGCCATTGCGCGGGGGGCAGAGCGGGTCGGTCATTTCGCGCTTTCCCATCGACTTCGAGGCACGACTGATGCATCCGGGAACCAACGTTCTGGGGTTTGAGCTGTTTGTACCGGGGGATCCGCCGTCATTGCCCTGTGCGGTAAATGAAGGGCCTGTCCTGCAAATCCTCGATAGTTCTACGTTGCATGTGCCCTATAGCCCCTCCATGTCCATCCCGGATATGGATCTGGCCTTTGCGGCGCTCTCGCCGGACAGCCTGCGCATGAATGAAATGAGCGGTCGCGCTTACGCGCAGTCGGATATCCTGACACTCGGGTCCGCACTGGCGCGGACACCTGCAGGGATACGCCCGTCGACACTCCATCTGATCTCGCTGGACGATCTGGGCTCTATTCCCACTGCGCATTACACAGCAAGCCGCCGTTTGCTGGAAGATGTCGTCTTGATGCCGTCGCATACCTATGCCCCGGCAGGGCAATCCGTAGCGGATAATCCGGGCGACCCGTTCCAG
Source organism: Roseinatronobacter sp. (assembly GCA_007126715.1). Classification (GTDB taxonomy): domain Bacteria; phylum Pseudomonadota; class Alphaproteobacteria; order Rhodobacterales; family Rhodobacteraceae; genus Roseinatronobacter. Next base: position 17,260 of record SLAT01000300.1, on the reverse strand, counting down.
CAAAGAAGGGCCGAGCGGCGCAGCGTATCGCTGGCTTTCAGTGCCGGTTGGGACGCGGTTAATCAACGCGCCAGATGGGTTATTGAACGGATATTTCCAAGCAGTGGTGACCAGCTAAATACATGGTTGGCAGAGCAGCGGGGGCAGGCGGTCCTGTTCCAGCTTGACGCCACGCGCCCGGATGAAATCTGGATGCTGCGCGCGCCAGACAGCGACATGCGCGCGATTGCCCACGCAGTGGTGCGCGCGCGCCTGAATGGGGGTGGTCCACGCGGACAGGCCGCCGTCCTGACCCATGATGGAAATTGGGAAAACTGGCTTGCTCCGGACCGCAGACCAGCCATGCTTGAGCCGTGGTCACTTTGGAATTTCCGCGTCGCGATGGGCAATATCGTTTCCGCGCGCCCCATCTTCTATACGCTTATGATGCTTGGAATAGCCGCTCTCTCTGCACTGGTGGCGCTGCGTTTGGTCATATCAACAAGGGAAAACAAGACATGAACCGACGGGGGTTTCTGGCAACGGGCGCAGCACTTGGGGCCACGGTGATGGCGGGACAGTCATCCGCGCTTGGGCAAGATGACCTCTCGCTCAGGGCGCGCCCCGTATGGGAAAGCTGGATGAACGCTTTCCTCAGGCCGGATGGACGTGTTGTCGATACATTGCAGCAGCAGGCAAGCCATTCCGAGGGGCAGGGCTACGGTATGCTGGCCGCCACTGTGTTTAACGACGAGGCTGCATTTCGCCAGATGTATCGCTGGACAGAGCAACAACTCGCCGTGCGCCCGGATGCGCTGCTGGCCTGGCGTTTCCTGCCAGATCAGGCCAATCCGATCCCGGACCGCAACAATGCCTCTGATGGCGATCTGTTTTATGCGTGGGCCTTGGTGCGCGCGGCTGCAAGGTTCAATGACCGCAGCTACCTCTCGCGTGCCGCCGAAATTGCGCAGGCGCTGGCCGCAAGCTGTATCCGGCCTATGCCGGGCGCTTCTGACAAGCTGGTATTCCTGCCCGCTGCATTCGGCTTTACCCATGACACACATCTGTCAATGAACCCGTCCTATTACATGCCGCTGGCCATGCGGGATGTGGCCGCCGCCACAGGGGTCACGGCGCTGGCGCTTTGTGCCCAGCACGGTGAAGCCCTGCTAGAGCAGATCGCGCGTGATGGGCTGGTGCCCGACTGGGTTGATATCTCCGAGCGCGGTGTGGTCGCTTCTGAAACCCTGTCCGCGAATGCAGGATATGAGGCAATGCGCGTGCCGCTCTTTCTGATCTGGTCGCGGCTTCAGCAACATACGGCAGTGCGGCGCATGGCATCTGTCTATGAACGCAGTCTGCAACCGGGATTGGGGGCGCCTACGGTGATAGAGCCTGTTTCCGGCGTCGTGCTCGAAACCAGCATGGACCCCGGATATCAGGCAGTGGCGGGGCTTGTCGTGTGTTCGGCAAGGCAGGATGTCGGCGCGCTGATACCAGCTTTTTCGGCCGAACAACCCTATTATCCGGCAACCTTGCAACTGTTTTCGATGTTTGCCGCGAATGAAACAATGCCGGAATGTGTGCCGCTATGAAACCACGCTTGAAGCTTCCCAGAATTTTCTCGATCAGCATATTTTTTGCAGTGCTGGCGGCTAATCCCGTCCTCGCGCAGACAGCCAGTTTCGAGGATTTGCGGGCGCTGCGGTACTATTTGCAGCAAGATGACTCTGCTTCGGTTCAGGCAGAACTGCGCCGGCTTAGAATTGCATTCCCGGACTGGCAGCCTCCGTCAGATTTGAATCAAATTCTGGCTCTGCCCGCAGCGCAGGCCAGTGTCGATGAAGGTGCAATCTGGCGCCAGATCGAGCGGCGCGACTACAGCGCGGCGCGTCAGTTGATCGAGCAGGGCCGCCAGAACGGAAGCGGCTGGACACCGCCCGCTGATATGCTGCGCGTGCTGGAAACGAACGCGGCGCAGGATGAATTCGATGCCGCCGTCAGCCGGCGCAGCGCGGGCGAAGCGATCGCCATCGCGCGCCGCACACCCAGCCTTTTGACATGCGAGCGCATCAACAATGCGTGGCTTTTGGCAGATATGTATGTTCTGGCAGATCAAAAGGGCGCGGCAATCGTAACCTATCGCAATACCCTGCAATCCTGTCAGACCTATGCGCAGATACAGCCCACACTCGAGAAAAGCAGCGCCATCGCATCGAACGCGGAATTGCGCGACTTGTTTGGGGTTGCGCGGCAGGTCAATCCGGGGGCCAAATCACAGCTTGACCAGTTGGAAGCGCGCTTGCGGGGCGGCACGTCCACCGCGCCACAAACGGCGCAGACTGCGGCGGCGCCCGCACGGCCTAGCCCGGCACCTGCCACAGAACAAACCACCCGTGCACAAGCACCCGCCGCTTCGGTGGCACCCGCCGCTCCGGGCGCGCTTCCCCTGCGCGGTGACGGACGTATTGCGCAAGTGCGCCGTCTGAAGGAACAAGAACAATTCGCAAACTGTCTGGCGTCCTCGACCGCCCCACGCTCGCTTGATGTGCTGTATGAACGGTCTTGGTGCGCTTTCAGCCATAACCGCCCGACCGAGGCACTGGTCGGTTTTCAGACTGCGGCGCGGACTGGCGATGCGCTTGGACCGAATGTGCGACGCGATGCCCATTTCGGACTGGCGCTGGCTTATCTGTCAATGAACATGACCGAACAGGCTGCACATGCGGCCTCTCAGGTGCGGCTGTCCGAAAGCCAGCACCGAGAGTTGGAGGGTATCGTGCTGGACCAGCGCGGTGTGCGTGCCTATCGTGCGGGCGATTTCCGTCAGGCTATCGGCTATTTCAATGCGCTGGAAAAATTGAACGGCGTGTTGCGCCGTGATCTGGCTATGTTGCGTGCCTATGCCTATCTGAATTCAGGTCAGCGGCAGTTGGCACGCAGCGAATTTGAAAGGCTGCATTCCCAACTTGCGACAGCCGAAACGCGCGAGGGCATCAACGCCACGCGCGGGCAATAAGGCAGCCCGCAACCCGACACGTGGCCCAAGCGTCGATCGGGGTCAAACCGGAAACAGAAACCAGCCGGACGCGCGCCCCCTGCGGCGCGCGTTCTGCTTTGTTATTGCATAACAACCCTCGTGTTATCGCCTGACAGTGGGGCGATATTGTCTGGCAGCCAAGGCGCACGGCAAGTTTGGTTCAGCGGAAAAACCGCGACTCGATCTTTGGCGGGATCAGTCCCGCACCATGCCAAACACAAGCCAGGAGTTACTCTCATGACCTTTGCATTTTCCACCTCAAAGACCGGCGCGGCGCTTGCTTTTGCCATCGCCCTGTTGGCCTTGCCTGCTGACGCTGGATCGAACCGTGTCAGCGTGGACCAGTGGGGCCGCGCCAATCAGATTGCCACTTCGCAAACCGGTGTCCGCCAGCGCGTTTCAATTACGCAAAACGGGCGTGGCAACCTTTCGCTGAACACACAAGACGGTGCGCGCAACCGTGTGGTGGTCGGACAGGTGGGTTGCAATAACGTTGCCGACACATCGCAAGGTGGGCAACGCAATATCGTTGGTGTGTCGCAAATGGGGTGCCGCAATGATGCGACAGTCACCCAAGGCGGCCATCGTAACGCTGTCGGCGTCATTCAGACCGGGCGCGGAAACACGGCCACAGCAACCCAGCATGGCAGTGGAAATGTGGTGCTGATCATTCAGGACTGATCCGAAACCAAGCCGGGGGCCTTTTGCCCCTGGCCGTTCCAGAAAAAGGAGAATTCCAATGTCTGCGATTCCTTACACGATTGCCGCACTGGTCATAACGGGGGCAGCTTGCACCGCCTCCCTGGCGACGTCTCAGGCCGAAAAGCCATCCGAGGTGTTGGTCTGCGCGCTTGAGCTGTCAGAAAGCCAACGTCAGGTCACCATTACCGCCTCTGCACGGGCGGCGCAGGCTGTGCGCGGGACCTATCAGCTTGAGATCGACCAGCGCAGCGCCAATGGCCGCTCTACTATTCGTCAGGGCGGCGAATTCGACCTTAAGAAGGGCGAAAAGGCGACGCTGGGCGAAGCAAGTTTCCGTGGCAAGGCACATGAGTTTGAAGCCGAGTTGACCATCAAGGCAAATGGTCAAACCAAAAGCTGCCGTTCAGCCACACTCTGATCTGTCCCTCTTGGTATATGAAGAAAGGATAATTCGTATGTTTTCCAATGATGTAATGCGCTTCACCCCCACAGTCGCACTGGCATTGATCTTTGTCGTTTCGGCAAGCGGGGTGCAGGCAAGATCTCCTTCGCTTGCTCAATATGCCTGTATGGCGCGTGACCTGCCCGCCATTCGCGCTTCTAACCTGCCGGTGGCGCAGATCTGCGCGCTTCATTCGGCATCCGGGCGCGCAAGGGCAGGGCGGAACAATACGGCGCAGGTGCAGCAGAGCGGTGATAACAACCGTGCGGAGATTCACCAGCGGGGCAGCGGTCACAATGCCAATCTGTCGCAAGAAGGGGGCAATAGCAGCCAGCTGATCTTTCAATTCGGCCGCGGCACGCAGGCTGACATCCATCAGACCAGGGGACAATCCGGTGTGCTGATACAGTTCGGCTGGTAGATGGCGGGGCTTTTCCCCGCGCGATAAAGCCGTTATGGCCTGCTATGATACAAAAGCAGGATTATCAAACCGTGTCACAACGCACCGAGTCCAAACACAGAGCCCGCGCGCGTGCTGATGCTGTCGTTGCGCGTTGGATCTGGACCAGTTTCGTCCGTCACAAGCTTCATTTTCTTGGTCTTGCTGTGGTTTTCATGGTGATAGAGGCCGCAACTCTGGGTGCGTTCAGCTATCTTATCCAACCCATGTTTGATGATGTCTTCATCGCGGGCAACCGTGGGGAAGTTGTCATTATTGCTGTGGCGCTTGCACTGGTGTTTTTTGTGCGCGGGCTTGCCAGGCTGGCGCATCAGTCGATCATAACCTGGCAGTCCGAGGCAGCGACCGCAGATTTGCAAACCATGCTCTTGTCGCATTTGACCAAGCTGGATCAAGGGTTTTTCATGCTGAATGCGCCCGGCATCCTGATTGAACGGGTGCGCGGCGATTCCGCGGCCCTGCGCAAGGTGTTTGGGTCACTGATCACCGGGTTGGGGCGTGATGGCGCCAGTGTGATCGTGCTGTTCGGGGTTGCGCTGTGGACAGATTGGCAATGGACTTTGATTGCATTGCTGGGCCTACCGTTGCTGGGCCTGCCATTGCTGGCGATCCAGCGCATGATACGGCGGCGCAGCACCGAGTCACGCCTTGCGGCTGCTGAAAGCTCCAACCGATTGAACGAGGCATTCCACGGTATCGCCACTTTGCAACTGACTGGGTCCGAGGCGCGCGAAGTTGGCCGTTTTGCCAAGATCAAACGCAATTTCGTGCGCAAGGCCACACGGGCCGCAATCGGAAAGTCGGCTGTGCCGACGCTGATGGATTTTGGGGCCGCTATCGGATTGGCACTGGTGCTGATCTATGGTGGGTCGCAGATCATCGAAGGCACGCGTACTGTGGGCCAGTTCATGTCGTTTTTCACGGCGTTGGGGCTGCTGTTTGACCCTTTGCGTCGCATTACCGCGCTTACTGCGGAATGGCAGAGTATGATTGCCTCACTGGAACGCACACACGCGCTGTTGCAAATCCAGTCCAAGGTGACCAACCCGCCGCCGCCGCACTTGCCTGTACCGGATCGTGCCCATGCTTCGGTCGAGCTGCGCAAGGTCAGCTTCTCCTATGACACAGAGCCTGTTCTGAATGATCTGTCCTTCTTCGCACCTGCGGGCAAGACAACAGCGATTGTCGGACCGTCCGGGGCTGGAAAGACAACTGTTTTCGGCCTTTTGACCCGGCTTGTAGATGTCGATTCAGGCGAGGTTCTGATTGGTGGGCAGGATGTCCGGGGGATGGATCTGGCCGCCCTGCGCAAACTGTTCGCGGTGGTCAGTCAGGATACGGCCCTGTTTAATGAAACGATCCGCGACAATGTCGTGATGGGGGTGAAAGGTGTCTCTGACGAGGCCTTGCAATCGGCACTCAATGCGGCCCATGTCGATGATTTCCTGCCGCTTTTGTCAAACGGGGTCGATACTTTGGCCGGCCCGCGCGGGTCCAGCCTGTCGGGGGGGCAGCGCCAGCGCGTTGCCATTGCCCGCGCCTTGCTGCGTGATGCGTCGATCCTGTTGCTGGATGAGGCTACCAGCGCGCTGGACGCGAAATCAGAAGCCTTTGTGCAAGACGCGCTGGAGCGTCTGGCGGCAGGGCGCACCACGCTGGTGATTGCACATCGCCTGTCGACAGTGCGCAATGCCGATCAGATCGTGGTGATGGATCGCGGGCGCGTGGTCGAGCAGGGCAGTCATGAGGAGTTGCTGGTCAAGGGGGGTGTTTACGCGCGCCTATATGCGTTGCAGTTCGGCGAACAGGATCAGGATCAGGATCAGGCGAATTCGCCTTGAACATTCCAGCCATCGCGCTGGGGTGTGTGATACATCCATAACCGTGCGCCCCTGTCCGTTTGTACCCGCCAGTAATCGCGCAGGCCCGTGCGCCAGGCCGGGTCATCCAGCCACCATTCAGGGCTGATCCGCTCTGGCCCGGTGGCCGCGACCACCTCCCACCACAGGCCGCGCCATTTGAACCGGCGCGGCACCGCGCGCCCGGTGGCTGCAATCGGTTCGGGTTGAAAGATCGTCAGCGGGCGGGGCGGGGCGGTGTTGTGCCAGTCGCGCTCGGGCGTGCTATAGGCGGCAGGCGCGATGCTGAAGGCTTTTTCAGGGATATTGCTGTCAGCAGGCAGATAGCGCAACACATGGTCAAACCCCACGCGATTGCACAGCCGTGTCAGCAGGTCATCCAGATCGTCCTGTGCCTTTGCGCCGGTGGTGGTGATCTGCTGGACTGGCAGAGCCTCGACGGCAATCGCACTCAGGCGCATCCGCTCTATGCCAAAACCCGCATCCATCCCCTCCAGCGCGCGGGTGAATAACTGCGTCATGGGCGCAGGCTCGCGCATGGGGCGCGCCAGCCCGATTTCCAGCCGGATGGTCTGCCCATCCACGCGTGAAAGTTCCAGCAATAACCGCCATGCCCCCATTTCGGCGCGACGCAAATGGTCGCACAGCCGGTCCAGCAACCGTTCCAGCGCGGCCTGAATGTCGCCCATAAGGCCAATCGGTTCTGGCAGGGACAGCCGCACGGCGAAAATCGGCTGCTCTGGGGCAGGGGCTATGGGTTCTGGCACATTGCCAAGCGCCTGATCCAGCCGCAGCAATGGGGCTGTCCCGAAGCGGCGCACCAGACCTGCGCGCGGCACTTGCGTCAGATCGCGGATGATGCGCAGGCCAAGCCGCTCCAACCCGTCCAGCGTGCTTGCATCCAACCGCAGCGCAGCCAGCGGCAAGGGCATCAGCCGGGGCGCCATTGCCCCCTGTTGCACAATGCCACCCTGCCCATACCGCCCGATTGCCCAGGCCGCGCCGCGCGTATCGGCAATGGCGGCGCGGCTCTCGAAGCCCATACGCGCAAGGCGTGCGGTGAGGTCGTCCAGCAGCGCCGCCTCGCCGCCGATCAGATGCGCGGCCCCGGTGATGTCCAGCACCAGCCCCTCTGCGCCCTCGACCGCGACCCAGGGGCAATAGCGCGTGGCCCAACGGCGCAAGGCGTCCATTGCGTGGCGCTCGCCAATCGGGTCGGCCGCGCGTGTCAGCAGGTCGGGGACCAATGCGCGCGCATCCGCCAGCCCCATACCGCGCCGCAGCCCGCGTGCCGTGGCGTCGCTGTTCAGGCAGATCAGCCGGTCCGCGCCGCGTTCCTTGGCGGTCAAGGCAAAGCAGCCTGTTGCAGGCTGGCGGCGCAGCGACAGGCTGGATGCGAAGCGGGGTAACCAGAGCGACAGGATACGGCGGGGCATGACACATCTTTTGTTCACTTTATGTTCCAATTAGCCTGCATAGGTGGCCGAGTCGAGTCTGTGCCTTCCAGATTGCAAATCTCTGCGCGCTGCCGCATAACCGCGCGAAACCGCGCCGGAGGCCCCGATGAATTATCTTGAATTTGAAAAACCATTGGCCGAAATCGAAGGCAAGGCCGCCGAATTGCGCGCCTTGAGCGTGGCCAATCCTGATATGGATGTCGAACGCGAAGCGGCTGCCCTTGATGTGAAGGGGCAGAAACTGCTGGTTGACCTGTACCGCAACCTGACGCCGTGGCGCAAATGTCAGGTCGCGCGCCATCCCGACCGGCCCCATTGCCGCGACTATATCGAGGCGCTGTTTGACGAATTCACCCCCCTTGCCGGCGATCGCGGCTTTGCCGAGGATGAGGCCGTTATTGGCGGGCTTGGGCGGCTGAAGGACCGGGCTGTGGTCGTGCTTGGGCAGGAAAAGGGCCATGACACGCAATCGCGCCTGCGCCGGAATTTCGGCATGGCGCGTCCCGAAGGGTACCGCAAGGCAATCCGGCTGATGGATCTGGCAAACCGCTTTGGCCTGCCGGTCGTAACGCTGGTTGATACACCCGGCGCCTATCCGGGCAAGGGGGCAGAAGAACGCGGTCAGGCCGAGGCGATTGCGCGCTGCACGCAGAAATGCCTGTCGCTGGGGGTGCCGCTGGTGTCGGTCATTATCGGCGAAGGCGGATCGGGCGGGGCCGTGGCCTTTGCCACCGCCAACCGCATCGCCATGCTGGAACACTCGGTCTATTCCGTCATCTCGCCCGAGGGTTGCGCGTCGATCCTTTGGAAAGATGCCGAGAAGATGCGCGAAGCGGCCGAGGCGCTGCGACTGACCGCGCAAGACCTCAAGAAACTCGATGTCATTGACCGTATCATCCCTGAACCGCTGGGCGGTGCACAGCGCGACCGTGCTGCCATGATAAAGGCTGTAGGCGCAGCGATTGGTGCTATGCTCAAGGAACTTGACGGCAAGACACCAGAGCAATTGCGCCAGCACCGGCGGCAGAAGTTCCTCGATATGGGTTCCAAAGGGTTGGCGGCATAATGCGCGCATAGCGGCCCCGGCCCGGCGCTGCGCGGCTTTGCACCCGGTGCCCCTATGTCTGAAAACTCCGCATAACAGACCGTCGCAACTTCGCAGTTCAGACGAAATTGCGCCAGAAAAGCAGCAGGGTTCATTTGTCAGGGGATGAACGACAATAGCTTGCCTGCCATACCCGCGCCCATCTGCTCAATCGTGATTTGCACTGCGCAGCGCGCCATGCCAGCATCGCTGCATTAGTGTCAGGCCAGATGTAATGATTTCAACACAAACGCTTGCGGCCATCCGTTTTGGGGCCGGATTGGGAGGGCGACAGCCGCAAGCGCTGGATGGCGCAGTCCTGTTGGACAGTCTGCACCCGGAATTGTCTTCGGCGGATCATGCCATAACCTCTTGGGAGATCAGACGCGCCCGCGCGCTGGAACGTCGGACGATCAACCGTGACCTGCGCGAAGATGAGGACCCGGCATTGTCCGCGCGCTTGCAAGATATCAACCGCAAGGATCGTGACGACAGCTTTGCCGAATTGCGTGCCATGATGGCGCGGCTGGCCTATGCCCCCACTGGTTTTGCCGAACGTCTGGCGCGGTTCTGGGCGAACCATTTTGCCGCCCAGCGGCGCGGCGGAGTATTGCGCGCAGGGCGTCCCGCGCTGATAGAGGAAGCCATCCGGCCCAATATCACGGGCTCTTTTCAATCGCTGCTGCGCGCTGCGGTGCTGCACCCTGTGATGCTGGTCTATCTGGATCAGACAGCCTCGGTCGGGCCCTTCAGCGGGGTGGGGCGCAGGCGGGGGCGCGGCCTGAACGAGAATATGGCCCGTGAAGTGCTGGAACTGCACACGATGGGCAGCGCGGGGGGCTATACGCAGTCCGATGTCACACAGTTTGCCCGACTTTTGACCGGGCTGTCCGTTTCGCTGGAAGAGGGATTCACCTTCGAGCCGCGCATTGCAGAGCCGGGACTTCTGGAAATCTTCGGCAAGCGCTATGGCGGCAGGCCCATGACGCTGGACCATATCACCGAATTTCTGGATGATCTGGCGCTGCGCCCGGAAACAGCGCAGCATCTGGCTGGCAAACTGGCGCGCCATTTCATAAGCGACACTCCCGACCCGCAACTTGTGGCGCATATGGCGGCCAGCTATCTGCATGGCCGCGGTGAGTTGATGGTGCTGTACCGCGCGATGCTGGAACACCCAGCCGCGTGGGCCGCGCCCCTGTCCAAGACCCGCGCGCCCTTCGAGGTTATGGCCGCCGCCATCCGCGCGATGGACCCGCCCCGCGCCATGCTGAGCGGCCTGTCCACCCGCCAGACCCGTCTTTTTCTTGCTCGCCCGCTAGAGGCGATGGGAGAGCCGTTCGAGCAGGTGCCCAGCCCGGCAGGATATGGAGAGGATGCCGCCTATTGGGTCACGCCGCAGGGGTTGGCGGCGCGGATCGACTGGGCAATGGCGCTGGCACAACGCGTGCCCTTGGCCCCGGACCCGCGCGAATTCGTTGATATCGCGATGGCTGATGCGGCCAGCGATACACTGCGCCGCGCCGCCAGCGGGGCTGAAACGCGCGCGCAAGGGGTCGGGCTGATCCTGTCCGCCCCAGAATTCAACCGCAGGTAGGGGGTAAGAATGACACATAGATCTGACCGTCGTGCCTTTCTCTCGCGCAGTCTGGCGCTGGGCTGCTCGCTTGCGGCAAGCCCGCTGATCACCCCCATCGCCCTTGCAGGTGGCCCGGGTGACAACCGCCTTGTGGTCATCATCCTGCGCGGCGCAATGGACGGGCTGGATCTGCTGCGCCCTGTTGGCGACCCGCATCTGGCCGCGCTGCGACCTCGCCTGTTTGGGGAGGGGGCCGATGCACCGGGGCCAGCGCTGAACAATTTCTTTAGCTTGCATCCCGCGTTAGAAGGGCTGTTGCCGCTTTGGCAGGCGGGCGAATTGGCGTTTGTGCCCGCCACCTCGACCCCTTACCGCGACCGGCGCAGCCATTTTGACGGGCAGGATCATCTCGAAGCGGGAACCGCCGGACAACTTCCGCCCGCCCTGTCGCGCGATGGCTGGTTGAACCGTTTGCTGACACTTTTGCCCGGGGCGGATGCGCGCACCGCCTTTGCGGTAGGGCGCGAGCGGATGCTGATCCTCGAAGGGGCCGCGCCCATGACGCAATGGGAACCCGGAACCGACCTGAACCTCAGCCCGCAAAGCCGCCTGCTATTGTCACATCTGTTTCAGGCCGACCCGCTATTTGCAGAGGCAGGCCGCACCGCGCTGGATATGACAGGTGCCACACTGGCCGAGGATGAGATGGCGGGCATGATGGTTCAGACCAGCGCAGGCGATGCGGATGGGTTGGCGGCCTATATCGCCCAGCAAATGCTGGGCGAGACACGCATTGCCAGCTTTTCCCTCTCGGGGTGGGATACGCATAACGCCCAGTCCCGCGCGATCCTGCCTGCGATGGCGCGTCTGCAAGCGGCAATTCTGACGCTTCGCGCGGGGCTGGGGCCGGTTTGGGGCAGGACCACGGTTCTGGCAATGACCGAATTTGGTCGCACCATCCGCGAGAATGGCTCTCGCGGGACAGATCATGGCACGGGTGGTGCAATGCTGCTGGCAGGTGGGGCAATCCGGGGCGGGCGTATGATCGGGGGCTGGCCGGGGCTGGCAGAGGCGGACATGTATGCAGGCCGCGACCTGATGCCCCTGCGCGATATCCGCGCCTATTCGGCCTGGGCCATGCGCGATCTGTTCGGGTTGCGCGCCTCTGATGTCGCGCGCGTGGTGTTTCCAGCGCTGGATATGGGCGAGACGCCGGGATTGCTGCTATAGCGCGTGCAGATCGTGTAACTGCACATCCGCACAAGCCCGCTGCGCAATCTCGCACAGATGGGCGTGATGCGTCAGATAGATCACCTGGCCATGCTGCGCCATCTGCGCCAGCATCCTGAAGGCGGCTTCGGCGCGTGTGTCGTCAAAGGTTTCCATGATATCATCGGCGATGAAAGGCACACTGGGCCGCGTTGTGGCAAGTTCCAGATAGCCCGCCGCGCGCAATGCCAGATATAGCTGGAACCGCGTGCCCTTGGACAAGGTATCCACCGGCTTGCCCGCCCCGGTTGCATGTTGTGCGATCAGAATTTCGCCGCGCCCGTCAGGTTGGGTAGACAGCCCGGTATAGCGGCCAGCAGTCAGCATGGCGAAGGCATCCGCCGCACGCCCCATCATGGCGGAGCGATGTGTGTCACGATAGAGCCGCAGCGCCTGCTCCACAGCAATCACACCAGCCTGTCGCGCCATGAATTGCGCGGCTTCATCCTTGATCTGCAACAATAGCGTCTGGCGTTCTGCCTCCAACCGCGCGGCTGCGCCGTCATGGCCGGTGTTTTCCAGAACCTTCTCTGCCTGTGCCAGTTCGGCATATGCAGTGCGCAAGGCTGAGTCCTGTGCGTCCAGCGTGGCGGCCAGTGTTTCTGCCTCGGCACGGGTGAGGTCGGGGTCAGCTGCCTCCAGTCGTGCGATTTCGGGCGCAGGGTCAGTGACGTGCAGATGTGCCGCCAGATCGTGGCGCAGGCCGGAAATTTCCTCTGTCAGTTCTGACGCGCGGGTTATGGCGTCGATCTGCTGTGCAATCTGCGCCAGCGACTGAGTGGTGAAATGCGCCTGTACTGGCGCGATGGCGCTGGCAAGTCTTGCTTCTCGCTGGCCCAGATCATCAAGCCGGCCTTGCGCACGCGCGGCGTCTGTTTGCAATCGCGTGCGCACTGTCTCGGTTTCCTGTGCCAGTTTTAACCGATGGCGTAGCCTAGGCCAAAGGACCAGCACATCTGGCGCGGGTGCTTCATCCAGATGCCGGGCGATTTGCGACAGGTCTGTATGGAACGCTGCGATATCCTCTTCGATCCGGGCAATGCGGCGGCTTAGCGCTTCTGCTTGCGGAGCAAGCGCAGCGAGGTCCGCGACCACCGCCAGAAGCGCGCGCATCTCGGCAGGTGTGGGGGCGGGGGTACCGATCCAGCTTGTGGCGCATAGTCTGCCCCACTCGGCTTGCCACTCTTCGCGCTCTGCTTGGGCCTGGCTGAAGCCAGCTTGCCGCGTTTCAAACTCGATTCGCAGTCGCGCTGACTGACGCATAGTTTCCGCGGCGGCGAGCACCGCCTCTGCCTCGGCCAGAAGTGTCGCATAGTCTGCGCCCTGCATCGACCGGCCCAATGCCGCCAGCGCAGCAAGAAGCGCTTGTTCGGCCCCCTGTAGCCTGTCGTGCAGCGCGTGCTGCGCCGCTTGCGCCGCCTGCAAGGCGGTATCAGCATCAAGGGCCTTGTCGCGCCGCGCCAGCCAGTCGATCAGGTCTGCAATGCTGCGGCTCTCATCCTTGACCCCAAGTCTGGCCCAAAACGCGCGCACGCGCTCTTGCATCTCAATGACCTGTTGCTCTGCTGCGTTCCATTGTTTCTCTGCCAGCGAAACTGCGGCCTGTTCCTGGTGTAGCGTCACCAGACGTTCGGCTACTCGCGCCTGTTCAAGTCGCGCGGCGCTTAGCGCATCATCTGCGCGCATTGCGGTTTCGAACGCATAGGCGCTGTCTTTGGTCAGAAGCGCCAAATGTCTGGCCCATGCAGCGTCGCGGGTCGCGCGCGTTGCGGCCGCATCGACAGGGCTAACGGCCTCAGCGCGACCAAGTTCACCTTCAAGCCGCGCGACCACACCTTGCAGTCGCGCCAATTCTGCCCCTGCATCACGCGCATCGCGCATGGACTGCGCCAAGGCGTTGTCTTGCGCGCGAAGGCTGTCAGGACTCGGCAGATCCAGCGCTGCAAGCTGCGCTGCGTCCCCTTGCCACGGGACAAGCGCCGCAGAGGCGCGCGCAAAGGTCGTTTGTGCGTTTTCCAATATTGCGGTGGCATCGGCCTTGGCGCGCAACAGGTCGGCGCGGCGCAACTCCTCGACCAGCGGGGCCAAACGCGCCAAGGCGGATTCGTCCGGTGCCGCGCCATCACGCAGGCCTTGTATGCCCATGCGCGCCTTGTCCAACTCGGCCTTGGCGGATTGTTCCGCACTCAGCAAAACAGCATGAGATTCAATCAGTTCTGACAGGCGCTGGCTGACATTCGGGGCGAGATGCGCGTTTGAAGCGGTCACATCTGGTCGTTCCAGCCGCTCAGCCAGCCGTGTCATCTGTGCCTGAAGTTCCGCCAGTTCATCACGCCGTTTGGGCAAGTCGGCTTGCTGGCGCGAGATAGCGCCGAACTGTCCTTCGAGGATTTCCAATCGTGGAAGAATCGCCAAGGCTGCCGGGTCATCGTGCAGTTGCGCCAGCGCGCGTGTAGCTTCGGCCCTGGCCTGCGTGACCTCGGGTAGCAAGGCGGCAAGCTCGGCCTCTTCACGCATCCAGTCGGGCAGGGCTTCGCGCCAGTTTGCGGGTAGCGGCTGAACGGCGGGCAAATCTGCCAGACGCACTTGCAGCTTGTGAAGCCGTAGCAGCATTGGCGCGGCGTCAAGATCGCGGCGCATCTGCTCCAGCTTGGCCTGTGTCTGCGACCTGCGCGCGGCGGCCTCGCGATAACCGGCCTCGGCCTGTGCATGTGCCTGTGTCAGTTTGCGCCACGCACTGACTTGCAGATCCACCGCCTTTCGCTGTGCTGCCAGATCATTCAACCGTGTTTTCATTTCGGCAAGCTGGTGTTTGCGCCCCGCCGGTTTAAACCATTTGGCCCCTTCATCATGCAGGGCACGCAGGGCTTCGCTTAACTCGGTCAGCCCGGCGCTGGCCGAAAACAACAACTGTCCCAGATCGCCTTTGCTGTCGAGAATACTTTCACCGCCCGTTTCCAGCGTGTCATCATCAAGCGAAAACATGGTGGTATAGGCGTCGCGGTCCAACCCGCCAAGCGCGGCACCCAGACTGGCTTGTGACAGGGGCGCATCGGTCGTGGCATCCAGCAATGTGTTCGTGCTGCCTTTCAGCCGCGCGATGGACAGTGTGCCACCCGCATGGGATACCTCGCCCTCGATCCGCAAGCTGCGGTTGTCGTGCAGAAAATTATAGGCTGTCCGTGTCGGAATTCCGAACAGCAGGTCCAGCCATGCCGAAAAGAGTGTGGATTTGCCGGCTTCATTCGGTCCATAGACCACATGCAGGTCAGATGCCCCGGCGGATGGGGGTGCAAACGCGACCGAGGTGTCGGTAAAATGGCCGTAGCGCACCAGCCCCAACCTGTCGATCCGCATCAGCCCTGTCCCCGCAAGCGCTCTAGCACTTCTGACAGACCGGCCTGCATGGTTGCAGGGTCAAGTTCCGAAACAGCATCGCGTGCCTCTGGGGGCAGGGCCGCTTCGAGATCCCGACGCAAGGCATCTAAGGCCTGCGCATAGGCATCGCTGGGACGAATATCGCCTTCGATCAGCCCGGCCAAATCCCCCAGCGCGCCAGCGACCGGCGCGCGCGCGCCCAGATCAAGCACCAGTTTTTCCACCCAGATCCCACCCAGAGCCTTGGCCATCTCTTGCGCCTCGGCCTCGGCCAGATCGCGGTCGCGCAGCAGACGTGGCGCCAGTGGTGTATCACCCAGAAGGCGCAGTCGCGCGACAAGATGCGGGCAAGCCAAACGCGCGGCGTCCAGCGCCTTTTCCACCGCGCCTTGAAGTGCGCGCCAGTCGTCCATCCCGGTCACGTCAACTTTTACCTGAGCAAAGCCCGCAACGGCAACGATGCGCGCCTCAAGCGATATCTGCCCTGCATCATCAATCTGCACCAGCGTCACACTGCCTGCGCCCGGTTCGCCTATGTCGCGACCCTGCGGGATACCGGGCATGACCACACAGGTGTTGCCCGGATATTCGGCGCGTTTGTGGATATGACCAAGTGCCCAATAGTCGAACCCGCTGGCCTGTAGTTCGGACAGCGCGCAGGGCGCATAGGGGTCATGCCCTGCCGCCCCGTTAAGCGAGGTATGCATCAGCCCGATATTGACCGCGTCAGCTTCGGGGGGGCGGTATTTCGGCAACAGGCTTTCGGGCGCGTGCGGGTCGCGGAAACTTAGCCCGTGAATTGCTATCCGGGTGGTGCCATGCAAGATGGTTTCCACCCCGGCACGACCATCGAAGACATGGGTATTGGGCGGCGGGGTCAATTCGCGGCTGATCTGGGACATGGCATCATGATTGCCGCGAATGATGAAAGCGCGAATGCCCGCCTTGTCCAGCCGCGCGAGTTCCGCTGCAAGGAAGCGCGCTGTTTTCATGCTGGTCTGGCTGCCATCATAGAGATCGCCCGCGATCAGCAGCGCGTTCACGCGTTCGGACAGGCAAAGATCGATGATATTGCGCAAGCTCGCGCGCGACGCGTCGGCGATAAGTTCGGCCAGATCGGGGTCGCGCAGCGCAAGGCTGCGCAGCGGGCTGTCGAGATGCAGATCAGCGGTGTGAATGAAGCGGAATGCCATGACGCGACTGTGCAACGCACAGACGGAGGCCGCAAGGGGTATGCTGCACGCTTTGGCCGTGCCCAATATGGCTGTACGGTTGCCTGAAAGCGGCAGCTTGGCGGGACAAAGCTGCCGGTCGCTGGCTTTTGACTGCGCGGAGCAAAGGCCGAAGGCCGCCGCACATCGCTGGGCCGCCCCCACGGCACGGCGATTGGGCTGCCGCAAGCGCACAGCTTTGATCTTTCGCGGATTTGGCCAGCATAAATCGCTATAGATTTGGGTGAGCATCGCCGCACCGCGGCCCGACGCTGCGCGGCTTTGTACCCAGCCCCACCATCCGCAACGCCGCCATTGCGCTTACGTCACTGCATCGCTCCGTGTTATCCGGCGCGGTTTATACCCCTGAACCGGGCGCGCGCGCGCGGGTCCTTGTCGAACAATGCGGCCAGTTGCTCGGTCATGGCACCTGCAAGCTGCTCGACATCCGTGATCGTGACCGCGCGTTCATAATAGCGCGTCACGTCATGGCCGATACCGATTGCCAGCAACTCGACCGCGCGGCGCCGTTCGACCATGGCGATCACATCGCGCAGGTGCTTCTCCAGGTAATTGGCGGCATTCACGGAAAGGGTCGAATCATCGACTGGCGCACCATCAGATATGACCATCAGGATACGCCGCGCCTCTGGCCGGGCCATCATGCGCCGATGCGCCCATTCCAGCGCCTCGCCGTCAATATTCTCTTTCAGCAGGCCCTCTTTCATCATCAGCCCCAGATTGGGGCGCACGCGCCGCCAAGGTGCATCGGCCTGCTTATAGATGATATGGCGCAAATC
>SLAT01000298.1 GCA_007126715.1 Roseinatronobacter sp. | reverse complement strand
CAGCGTACCATCTGCGTTGCGGTCGAAGAAACAGCCGATTTCATTTTCCAACTCCCGGATACGGACCACCGCCTGTTCGCACAAGCGCCACGCCATATCCTGATTGGGCAGCCATTTGCCGCCCTGAATCGTGTCCATGAAATGCCGCTCGACACTGTCGCCGCCGCCCACCGCAACATTATAGCCGCCCTGCACCATGCGCGTGCAGCCGCATTTGCCGATCAGCCCCTTGACGGCGATGGTTACTTTCGTGCCTTCGGGTGCAGTTTGCAGCGCGTGCAAGGCCGCGAACAACCCCGCCCCGCCTGTGCCAAGGATCAGGATGTCGGTGTCGTGCCGGTCGATATCTTTTACGGTGAACATGTCAGATTGCCTGCATCAGAAAAATAATGGAGATGAAGAATGCGCCAGACGTGGCAGCAGCCGCCCATGTCTTTTGCGAGGGCGACCAAGGCAGCCATTCCAGCGCCATCAGTCGCAAGCCGCCGAACATATGGACCGCCAGAAGGAAAACCAGCCCGGTTTCGGCCAGTTTGACAAGGAACAGGTCGGATAGGGTCAGGAAGGCATCCAGCTGCGCGGCGTTGTTCAACGCCAGCGACAGCACCCAGAAATGAAACGGCAGGAACAGCGCCAGCCCGATGCCGGAGATGCGGTGCAGGATATATGCCAGCCAAAGCGGGTGGGCGCGCGCAACTGCTTTCATGACACCCCCCCTGCCGTAACGGCCCAAACGGCGCGCGCACCCAGTACGAGCAAGCCAAATCCGATGGCGCAGCTTAGCGCATTCAGCGCCGTCCCGCGCAAGCCTGCCCATTCTGACAAGATTACCCTTAGCCCCAAGGCTGCGTGAATCGAGACAGCCACCACGAACATGCCATAGAACAGGAACCAAAAGGCCGAGCCTTGCGTCCGGCCCAGAATTTCCGCTGCCGTCAGCCCGCCCTGAATGGCGTAGATCATGACGCCCAGATGCACCAAGACGAAAGGTGCCATGACCAGCGCACTTAGCCGTTGCGCCATATACAGGTGAAAGGGTGTCATTTGGCTCTCCCCCTGAAAAAGCGTTGTGTCGTGGCGCGTTTCAGCCCGGCAATCGCGGAAAGCGGGTCAAGGCCGTTGGGGCAATAGGCGGTGCAAGAGCCCATCGAGTGGCAGGAATGGCACCCGCCCTTGCCAGACACGGCGTCAAGAATTGCATCCTTATCCGCGTCTTTGCCGTCATTATAAAGCGTCCATGCGCGCTGTAACGCCGCCGGGCCAAGATAATCCGAATCCCCTGCCACCGTGTCACATGCCGAATAGCAGATCGAGCAGTTTATGCATTCGATCCCCAAGCTGGCCTCAACCCGCGCGGGCTGTTCGGGGTCGATTTCGGCAATTGCATCATCTCGGCTTAGGGTAGGGTGATGGCGGCCTTCGGCGGCGACCCATTTGTCAAAAAACGGGTCCATATCGGCGGCCAGGTCCTTGATAACGGGCAGATTGCGCAAAGGGCCAATTTCAATCTTGCCGCCCTTCAGCACCTTGTTGACATGGGTGCGGCAGGTCCAGCGGGGCACGCCATTCACCATCATGGCGCAAGATCCGCACATGCCAACACGACATGCAAAACGGTAGGTCAGGGTCGGGTCGGCGTTCTGCTGTATCCATGACACAACATCAAGCACGGTCTGACTCTCGAATGCAGGCACTTCGAATACCTGCGGATATTGTGGAGCCTCTGGTCCGCCGCGCTGCACCGTTACGGAAATGATCTCTCGTTCTGACACGTCTAACTTCCATCCTCCGGTTAATTGCACATTTGTATTTCTAATATTCAGCTAACGAAAAGCCAAAAAAAGTTAGATTTAGTGTAAGTAAAACTTACAATAGCGCATAAAATACTGCATTTACTTGGAAAACCATGTCTGCTCACATGCCGATCACCTAAGCATAAAAAATTAAAATTATCAATAACGAAAAAATAACTTGAAAATTATTCACGCTAAATGAATGATGGTGGCGGGAGGACCTTTCTTGCGTGATCATCAGACAAATCTGGGGGCGAATGCCCTGGTGCAGGGGCTGCGGGATGCAGGCGTCCAATGCATATTCTCACTTTCGGGCAATCAGATCATGCCGGTCTATGATGCGCTGCTGGATAGCGGTATCCGGCTGGTTCATGTCCGGCACGAGGCTGCGGCCGTCTATATGGCCGAAGCCTATGCGCAGCTGACAGGCCAGATCGGGGTGGCGCTGGTGACAGCAGGGGCAGGGTTTGGAAATGCTCTTGGTGCGCTGATCTCGGCGCGCGCATCCGAAACGCCGGTGGTGCTGCTTAGTGGAGATTCGCCGCGCGGGCAGGATGGGATGGGCGCGTTTCAGGAAATGGATCAGGTCACGATGGCGCGGCCTGTCACCAAGCATGCGCTGCGTGCCAGTACGGCAGACCAGTTGCCGGCCGAACTGGCGCAAGTCATCGGTGCCGCGCAATCGGGCAGGCCAGGACCTGTGCATCTCGCCTTGCCAGTCGATGTTCTGACAAGGCCGCTTGAAGGCCCCGCAACCCATGCCATTACAACGAAGGTGCAGTCGCTTGGCAATTCGGATGCCGAGAGCATTGTGGCTTTTGTAAACGCCGCAAGGCGTCCGCTTGTGCTGGCTGGGCCGGCTATGGCGCACACACGGACGGGCGATGCGCTGGCGCAACTGCAATCTGCCTTGAATGCACCCGTAATCTGCATGGAAAGCCCGCGTGGATTGCGCGACCCTTCGCTTGGTGCGCTGATCGACCTGACGCGAAGCGCCGACCGGATCTTGCTTTTGGGAAAATCGCCGGATTTTACCACGGGCTTTCTGGGCAAGGATATGGGCGTGCCAGATGCACGCTTTGCCATCATCGACCCGGAAGAAACAGAATTGGCGCGGGCAAGCGCGCGTATCGGCAAGCGGTTGGATATGTCAGTTCAGGCCGATGCGCTGCCTGCGTTGCGCACAGTTGTAAGCTGCGCGACCAATGCCCCCGACCGGGCGGAGTGGATGGCAGAGGCACAGCACGCGCTTGCCCTGCGCGCCAACTTGCCCAAAGACACCACATCGCACCTGCACCCTATGCAGCTTGGCGCCGCCATCGAGGCGCAACTGGCGCGTGTGCCCGGTTCCGTGCTGATCTGCGACGGGGGCGAATTTGGTCAGTGGATGCAAGCGATCCATCATGATGGCCCGCGCGTGATTAACGGGGTTTCGGGCGCGATTGGTGCTGGCCCTGCCTATGCCATAGCTGCAAGCATTGCTTGTCCGGATGTGCCCGTCATCGCCGCTATGGGGGATGGCACAGCGGGCTTTCTGCTGGCCGAATACGAAACTGCTGCCCGTGAAGGGACGCGCTTCACCGCCGTTATCGGAAATGACAACCTCTGGAATGCCGAGCATCAGATCCAGATCCGCGAATTTGGGGAAGATCGCACGCATAGTTGCGCTTTGTCATCGCAAGCGCGCTACGATTTGTCAGCCAGCGCATTGGGCGGTTTCGGGGTCTATGTCGATGCAATTGATCCCGCCGCCCTGAAAGAGGCGTTGGACAAGGCGCAAGCCTCGGGCTTGCCCGCATGTGTCAATGTACGGATCGTTCCCGCCCCGGCCCCGGTCGTGCAGGGAAACTCGCCCGCAGCCGAGGCGACACACTGATTTCTAAAGCGAGGGTAGATTGAGAGGAGGCAATTTACCTGAGCATGAAACCACAGGTCTGGCGACACATCGGGTCAGGCTATCACGATCTTTAATGGGAGGAGACAAGATGAAGACCACTTTGATTGCACTCAGCATGGGCGTTGCCGCTGCTGCATTGGCCGCACCGGTTGCCGCCGAATACCCCACACGGCCGATCCAGATGATCATTCCGTTTGGCCCGGGCGGCGCAACAGACCTGTCGGCGCGTGCGTTGTCCACACCGCTGTCGCGCATCATGCCGCAACCCATCGTGCTGACAAATCGCGCAGGCGCTGGCGGTGCAACAGGTTCGGTCGCCGTGCGCGACGCAGCAGGGGATGGATACACGCTGCTTCTGGCGCGTGTCGGATCGCACACCGTGAACCCCGCCATGAACCCCAATTTGCCCTATACGCTGGATGAATTCCGCTTTGTCGGGATTTACGAGATCAACCCGGTGGCCTGTGTCGTCAACAGCAACTCGGATTTCCACAGCATTGACGATCTGATCAATGCGGTCAATGAACGCCCCGGTGAGATCCTTTACAGCTCTTCCGGGGTTGGGTCGCTGCCGCATTTTGGCGCGCTGATGGTTCTGGATTCCTTTGGCATTACCGATCTGGATGAAAACGTCATCCATATTCCGACCGAAGGCGATGGGCAGGCATTGACCGCTGTGTTGCAAGGGACATCAGATTTCTATTGCGGCAGCACATCGCCCGCCGCGCCCTTTATCAATGGCGGCCAGATGCGCCCGCTTATGGTGACATCGGCCGAGCGGTTGGACGGGTTTGACGCACCCACTGTCGATGAAATCGGCAAGCCCGAATTGCAGGCTCTGGTTGGCTGGACCGGTCTTGCAGGCCCGGCAGACCTGACGGATGAAGCTACCGAGAAATGGGGTGACTGGCTGGCAGAAGCGGTGGAAGATGAAGATTTCCAGCGGTTCATGACATCCGGTGGCTCGATCGTGCAGTTGATGTCGCCTGAGGAGTCAGTCGAATTCGTCAATAGCGCCTATGAGAGCTTTCGGCGCCTTGTCGTTGCGCTTGATCTCGAGATTGACTGACGCACGCCTGACGTGATGCATCAAGATCGCCTCTTGCAGCGGTATCCCTGCAAGAGGCAACTGACTGATGCCAGCAGCCCCCGAACCCCTTGCCTTTGACGGAGTTCACATGCTCTCGCGACGCGACGAATTACTTATCGGATTGGGCGTCATGGTTATTGGCGCGGCGATTTTGTGGTGGATCATTCCAAATTACATCACGACGCCTCGACGTGTCCCTATCCGGGCCTTGTCACCTGCCTTCTGGCCCAAGATCATCGCATGGACGATCATTGTCTGCGGTGGCGTGCTGAGTGCGCGGGCTTTGTTCGCACCGGCCCCTCCTGACGCCGTTACAGATGATCTGTCGGTATCGCGCCCAGAGGGGCTGCGTTTGCTGGCACTTGGGGCAATCCTGCTTGGCATCTATTTCGCATTGCCCATCGTCGGCATGGTCTGGGTCAGCATGATCGCTTTTGCGCTGCTGGTGCTGCTGAGCGGCGGAAAACATCTTGCATGGGGCATGATTGCCGCCGTGGTGCTGCCACTGCTGCTGTATTTCTTTTTTACCAAGGTTGCCGGGGTTGCCATACCCCAAGGCCAGATCGTGAGGCTTCCGTGACATTTATTGAAGCACTCAGTGCGGGCTTTGTCATGGTCGCGCAGTGGGAAAGCATCTTCTTTCTGGCGCTGGGCGTGACCATCGGGGTCGTTGCCGGGGCTATTCCGGGCATGTCGGCCACGATGGCTGTGGCCCTGACCTTGCCATTCACATTCGCGCTGCAACCCATATTTGGCATCCTGCTGTTATTGGGGGTTTATAAGGGCGGCATCTTTGGCGGGTCGATTCCCGCCATCCTGATAAAGACGCCGGGCACGCCCGCGTCGTCGGCAACGGCGTTGGATGGGTATCCGATGGCCGAACAGGGGCGCGCAGGCGAGGCATTGAGCATGTCGCTTTATGCGTCCTGTATCGCCGACCTTATCTCGAACCTTGCGCTGATCGTCTTTGCTGCATGGCTTGCCTCTTTCGCACTGAATTTCGGCCCGCCAGAAATGTTCACGCTGATCGTGTTCTCGTTGACCATTATCGCAGGCGTTTCGGGGGATAGTCTGGTCAAGGGTGTGGTCGCTGCGGCGCTGGGCTTGCTTCTGGCGACGGTAGGTCTTGATTTTATTGCCGGCACCGAACGGCTGACATTCGGCTCAGTCGATATGCGCGGGGGGCTGAATTTCATCGCTGTGCTGATCGGTCTGTTCGCCTTGCCTGAAATAATTGCCTATATGCGCAAATCTGCGGCACAGGATCATCGCGTGCGCGGCATGGGCTATTCACGCCTAAAGATGGTCGATTTCCGGCGCTCGCTGAAATCCATCTTTCGGGGCAGTGCGATTGGCGTGTTTCTGGGGGCCATACCCGGTATTGGCGCGGCGCCGTCTGCATTCCTGTCCTACTCCGAGGCCCGGCGCGCATCGCCAAACCGCGATAATTTCGGCAAGGGAGAGATTGAAGGTGTTGCTGCGGCTGAAGCCGGGAATAACGGTGTGGCCGGGGCCACGCTGATCCCGCTCTTGTCGTTGGGAATTCCGGGCGATGTGATCACCGCCATCATCATTGGCGCGTTCATGGTCCATAACCTGACACCGGGGCCGCTGCTGTTTGTGAACAACGCCGATCTTGTCTATGCGCTGTTCATCGGGCTGATCGCCAGCTCGTTCCTTCTGCTCATCATCGGCTCTATCGCGATCCGGGCGTTTCGCTACATTGCGGATGTGCCCTCGAACCTGCTGTTTCCGGGTGTTTTGGTGCTGTGCATTTTCGGGGTATACGCGGTCAACAACTCGATCTTTGATGTGGCGGTCATGCTTGTGATGGGGGTGGTGGGCTATATCATGCTGCTCTTGCGCTTTCCTGCCGCACCTTTCCTGATCGGGTTTATTCTGGGGCCGATGCTAGAGAACAATTTCAGGCAGGCGCTTCTGATGTCGCGCGGTGATCTGAGCATTTTTGCGCGTGGGCCGATTACGATATTGTTCTTGTGCATGACCGTCATCTCGGTTGTTCTGATCATCCGGTCCACGGTAAAAGCGGCGCGTCTGAAGCGCGAGCTTGGGGCTTATGGAGAGAAATCGGCCATGCACGGCCCCAAAACCTGAACGCAGACGCATGAATTTACTGACGACGATCACCCCTGCGGATGCAGCGCTTGTTGCAGCGGCCTTTATTCTGGGAGGGATGGTCAAGGGCGCTTTGGGGTTCGGCCTGCCGCTGACGACAATGGCAATCCTGCCCTTCTTTGTGCCGGTTGACGCGGCGCTGGCTGTGAATGTGGTGGTCTTGTTCCTGACCAATATCGCGCAATTCCTGCAAATGGGACAGATGCGCGAAACCGCCACACGCTTTGCGCCGGTGCTGTGGGGGATCGCAATCGGCGTTCCCTTGGGCACAGCGATGGTGTCTGCCTTTTCGGATGAATTTTTGCTGCTCGCCCTCGGGGCTGTTGTGGTAACCTTCTCTGCGCTGTCGCTCAGTTCAGTCAATCTGGGTCTTAGACCGTCGCAGGAACGCCCTGCGGGCTGGATAGCGGGCATATCGGGCGGGATTGTGGGGGCGCTGACGACCGTGGGCGGCCCTTTGTTCGTGATGTATCTGGTCGGGCTGCGGGTTGAACGGCGCGAATTTCTTTCAGCGCTAAGCCTGTTTTTCATTTTATCGGCTGTCCTGGTGTCGGGTGCGTTCCTGCTGGTTGGCCTTTTTACACCTGAGCGCCTGTTTTTGGCCGCAGTCGCGCTACCTGCTGCAATAGCGGGCATGTGGCTGGGCAACCGCATGGCGGCCTATGTCCCGGCGCATCGCTTCCGGGCATTAGTGCTGGTTGTGTTGGGCTGTCTTGGGTTAAACCTGCTATGGCGCGGAATCAGTGGCGGCTGAGAGGCAATTTTTATGGACGTAAAGTCCCTTTATACATTTATCGCGGTTGTAGATCATGGCAGTTTTGCCCAAGCCGCAGAGGCGCTTGACCTTTCGGCCTCGGCGATCAGTGTTCAGATGCGCGGGCTTGAAACAGATGTGGATATGCGCCTTTTCGACCGCAGCCGCCGCCCGCCGGTTCTAACGCAAGAAGGCCGCGATTTCATCAAACGCGCACGCGAGGTGATCGCGATATGGGAAGACCTGTCGCACAGCCTTCGCCGCGACAGCAATGCAGGAAAGCTGCGTATCGGGGCGGTTCACACGGCTGTTTCTACCCTTCTGCCAGCAGCGTTGCGGCGCTTGCGTGAAAGCCATCCGAAACTGGAGATGCGCCTGACCACCGGCCTTGCGCATGAACTGGACGCGGCCTTGCGTGCGGGCCTGATTGACGTGGCCCTGACGACAGGCACCACAGAGGTGGCGCCAGGTTTTGTCTTCAACACCATCAGCGCCCAACGTCTTGTCGTGGTGGCCCATGCAAGCGCCACAGGCGAGGATTTCAGAGAGTTGCTGCAAAACAACCCCTATGTGCGGTTTTCCCGTCAGGCGCGCGTTGGAGAGATGGTTGAGCGCGCGTTAGAGCTGAACGGGATTCATGTCCATACCGTCATGGAGGTGGACACTCAGGACGGGGTCCTTGCGCTGGTTGCTGCCGGGTTGGGTGTTTCGGTCGTGCCCGAGCACCCTAAATTGCAGAACGCTCTATTCAAGGTCATGCCCCTTGGGGATCCGCCGCCCTTGCGTCTGCTGGGCCTGATGTTCGAGCCAACATCGCCGCGTCGCAGATTTTGTGACCTGCTTTGCGAGGAATTGCGCAAAGAGGCGATAGACATTGGAATGCCTGTCCCGACGATCAGCGACCAATCAGCCAAAGTTGTCCTGTAACGGGTTATAAAGCACAGGCACCGTAAGCAGGGCCGCGCGCGCGAAGGTTGGACCGGTCTAATCTTCCTCAAGATCAATGCGATCGGTGATTTCGGGTGAAATCAGGCCGGAATGCAAGGCAAGCAAGATCACCTTGGCATCAAGCGAGCTGCCATGCTCCAACGCGTTTTCAACACGCAGGTCAAGCAACTCTGCCTCGCTGGCGCCGTGATGTGCCGTGAACTGCTCATGCCCAAGAATGCAATAAGCCATCAAATGCGCGGCTTGCGCGAAATCGGTCGGCTGATTTCCGCTGCCATGCTTCTTTGTGAGTTGGATTACTGTCAGCTTGACAGGTTCAGGCACAAGCAAAGGGTGCATACCGGACGCGCGAAATGCGTCATCCAGCGCCCTCACCGCGCTGGAGCGGCCCAGAAGATCGAACAAACGAAACATGCCCGGACAATATCAGGTCTTCAGCCGGGCTCCATCGGTAATTTCAGGTGCTGCATAATGCACCTGTTCATTCATCCAGATGGGGGGCTGGAAGCAAAGCAGTCGCAAGGGCGCACACGCTTTGGTTCGCGGCCTTCAGGTGTCTTTTTCATCTTTGTTGGAATTATTCACAACCAGGAACGGACGTGGCTTTGCGTCTTGATCCTCTGACTCGTTGGCAGAGTGGTCTTGTATTACAAGGCCCCTCGCATCCATCTGTGCGATGATTACCGTATCCGCGAGCGTAAGTGCCTCATTCAAGGATGCCGCCAGTTCCCAATCCTCGCAGAAGATCGGAATGATGTGATCCTGCGCCAGAACGTCTGCCGCATTCAGCGCGCCATAAGAGCCGTCATAGGAACGTTCGTCTATTGTGACTACCCGAACATCACGATGCGTTTGTTCGATCAGACCGACAAGGGTATGAGCAAGAAACGTGTTTATGTCACGATCAGGTATGATCACCAGAACTTCTTTCATGCGAACCTACTCCCTGTAGGTGACCAGGCATGCGGTCGGTCTGATTGCTTTGAGACAAGGTAAGTGTGCAAACCGGCATTTTGTTCCTGCCATGCCGCTGATTGTTTGGTTGAAACTGTGCACGGTGCGCTACGGGGCCGGTGACTACTCGATGATCCTACAAAATGTGAGACAAGATTACGGATTTGCGCCGCGCGGGGGGCGTCCAGTCCGAGTTCCGATTTGGGACGGGTCGTGAAGGTGCCGCTACCCGTCCTTGCTGCGCTGCTAAGTGCCCTATGTGTTTAGAGGGGGCATTGTTGCTGGTTACGAAACACTGCCAGAGGGCGCATTTCCGATTTGAAATGGGCGTTCTCGATCAAACTGAGTCGGGCAACAGATTCGGTGATCAATCACACAAAAACCTCAATGCAACTCTTAAGAATGTGTGAAAATTAGATGCAACTAGTGGTTGATAGATTCCCACTCCAGTCTGCGGCCCGTGATTGATTCATAGAAATATCAAAGTCGTAAGCTGAAAAAGAGAGCCAAAGAGTTGGACGCGTTACTTAAGATATCTTAAAATGTAAGTCAGGTTGAGGGCCAAAATTGGCCGTG
>SLAT01000182.1 GCA_007126715.1 Roseinatronobacter sp. | reverse complement strand
TGCCTTGCGACAGTCCAATTTGTCGATGAACTTGGCGGCATTACCACTGAAAAAATAAACAATCGTCTAAATCTGGTCGGAATTGCGTCTGATTCACGTCATATTGCCATGTCATTAACTGCCAAAGTCAAAAGGCAAGAACACCATGAAGATAGCAATGCACCTGGGCGTTCATCTGACCGATGACACAAAGGTAAGGACATGTTTGCGCGCGAATAAGCGCCAACTTGAGGCGGCAGGTATCAGGGTCCCGCGCGCGCGCAGTTATCTGAACCTGATGCGCGGCGCCGCCGGCCAAATCGTAACGGGCGAGGATATCCCTGATTTCAACGAGAAACTGCTCTCCTCGGTCGAAGTGACCGAAAGCACGCAACGGCTTGTCCTGTCTGCGCCCGGACTATTGTCAAAACAGGATCAAGCCGTTGAGGGGAACATGTTTTACCCCGGCGCGCGGGCGCGCATCTCGGCATTCCGTACTCTGCTAGAGCAGCATGAAGTCGAGATATTCATGGCGATTCGTAACCCGGCCTCTTTCTTGCCGGCGCTGTTACAGGACATGAAAGAGGATGAACGCACAAAACTGCTGCAAGACCTGAAAGGGGCTGAATTGCGCTGGTCGCACCTGATTGCGGAAATGCGGGAAACCTGGCCTGAGGCCCCCATTACCCTCTGGTGCGACGAAGACACTCCTTTCATCTGGCACCGCTTGCTGCGCCTGATCTCAGGGTATGAGCCGGAAACCGAATTCGAAAACAGTTTCGATTGGTTCGAAACCGCTATGATTGATGGCGGCGCTCAAAAGCTTGCCGCCTATTTGGAAGCGATGCCGCCAGTCGACGAAGCCCACCGCCAGCAGGTGATCTCCGCATTTCTTGAAAAATTCTGCGACCCGGACAAGCTGGATATAGATTTCAGCCTGACAGGTTGGGACGAGACGCAGATAGATGTCATTTCGCAACTATACGAAGATGACATGGACTTGATCCGCACAATGGATGGGGTGCGCCTGCTTCAACCCTGAGGTGGCGTTCACTCCATGCCAAGCGCGGCCTTATAGAGGTCCATCACGGCCTCTTCCTCGGCAATCTCGTCGGGCTTGCGCTTGCGCAATGCAATGATCTTGCGCAGAACCTTGGTGTCATAGCCACGCCCCTTGGCCTCGGCCATGACCTCTTTTTGCTGGTCAGCAATATCTTTTTTCTCGGCCTCGAGGTGTTCAAACCGTTCAATGAACTGGCGCAGCTCGTCAGCGGTTACGTTATAGGCATCGTTTGAAATATCGCTCATCTGTTCGCCCCTGCTCGATTCCATGACTGTTGCGACGCTCTTGCCCAATCCTACGGGCGCATGCAAGCCTTCGCTGGAACACCATTGCGAATACAAGATTTGCGTCCCGGCTTTCGCCAATTTCCTTAGTCCTGCCAACGCGCGCTAATATGCCGCATCCGCAAAAAAGTTTTCATTTGAAAATACGCGCGAAATTTGTATTGTCTTACAAATGCAAGAAGGGAAGCGAATGCCCAGAATACGGAACAACGAACTGCGCAAATTCGAAAAATCTTTGCCCATCGCCTTGCTGCGCGCACGAGAAGCGACAACGCGGCTGTTCAAACCCTTTATCGAAAGCCATGATCTGACCATGCCGCAATGGCGGGTCTTGCGTGCACTGGCTGAAGCGGATGCACTGGATGCCAAGACGCTGGCTGAACGCTGCGTGATCCTGCCGCCATCGCTGACGCGCATATTTCGCTGCCTTACACAGCGCGGCCTGATTGCGCAGGTCGACTGCAACGATGCGCGCCGACATATGGTCCGATTGACAGATGAAGGGCGCGCATTGTTCGAAGATGTGGTGCAGGAATCAGAACCCAGCTACATGCAACTTGCCGATGCGTTCGGGCCAGAGCGTTTGGACACGCTGTTGGACCTACTCAATGATCTGCGCAGCACGGTGCAGACAATGAGCGATCCCGAAGAAGAAGCACTGCCCCTGCGCAAGGTTGCTGGCGGACGCTGAAATTCGGCATGGGAAACACCCCCAGCGTGCGGCAATCCTTCATCTTCGATAGGGTTTCCAATAGCAGCTTTGCGGGACGTTTCAGCCATAGCGGCACTGGGCGCTAAGCAGCGCTGCGGCGATCCACGGTTGAATTCATAGCGCTTCATGCTGGCCCAATCCGCACAAGATCAAATCTTTGCGCTGGCGTCAGCCCAATCGCCGTGCCGTGGCGGCGGCCTTTGGCCTTGATTGCGCGCTTGGTGTCTTCCTGCAATAAGCGCAAAGCCCTGATTGGGCCCTTTGCGTCATGCGCTGAAACGACGGCCAACTGAACGCCTAAGGCGCGCGCCTCAAGACCAGAACGGCATTCAGTCCGCCAAAGGCGAAGGCATTTGACATGGTCACATCGACACGCACTTCTCGCGCGGAATTGGGAACGACATCCAGCCCGATCTCGGGATCGGGTTCGTTGAAATTGACGGTCGGCGGGATAACCCCTTCGCAAAGCGCCATCAGGCAGCCCAGCAGTTCGACAGCGCTTGTGCCGCCGATCAGATGCCCATGCATTGATTTCGTCGAGGACACCGGCACCGCGTCGGCATGTGCCCCCATGACAGCACGCAGCGCCTCGGCTTCGGTCCGGTCATTCGCGGCTGTCCCGGTGCCATGCGCATTGACATAATCGACACGGTCAGGCGCAAGTGCCGCATCCATCAGCGCGGCACGCATTGCGCGCACCGGCCCATCGCGGTCTGGCATGACGATATCGCCTGCATCCGAACTCATGCCAAACCCGACAACTTCGGCCAGTATCTCGGCGTCGCGCGCGCGGGCATGGTCGTAATCTTCAAACACAAAAACCGCGCCGCCCTCGCCCTGCACCATGCCAGAGCGGTCACGCGAGAACGGGCGGCAAGTGTCGCGCGACATGACGCGCAGCCCCTCCCAGGCCTTTATCCCGCCGAAACACAGCATTGCCTCTGATCCGCCGGTCAGCATGACATCGGCCCCACCGCCGCGCACCATGTGAAAGGCCTGCCCCATCGCATGATTGGCAGATGCGCAAGCGGTAGAAACCGTGTAGCCCGGCCCCTTCAACCCGAATTCCATCGATACATGAGATGCGGCAGCGTTATGCATCAATCGAGGCACCACGAAAGGGTGCACGCGGTCTTTGCCTTCGGCATACACAGCGCGGTAATTGTCATCGACCGTAGTGTTGCCCCCGCCAGCAGTGCCCAGGATAACCCCTGCGCGCAAACCCAAGGCTTCATCAATCACCAATCCAGACTGGGCCATAGCCTGACGCGCGGAAACAAGGGCAATCTGGGTGAATCTATCGAGCAGGGAAAGCGAATTGCGCGCGAAATGCTGTTCGGGTTTATAATCCCGGATCTCGGCACCTATCTTGATGTTGAGGCGCTCCACGTCACGACAGGTCAGGGGGCCAATCGCGCATTTGCCTTGCTGCATTGCGGAAAACGTAGCGGGCACATCTGCACCCAGCGGGTTTAATGTCCCCGCGCCAGTAATGACAACACGCCTCATGCTGCCTGTCGGGCTACCAGCTTTTCAACCTCGGCAATGATTGCGCCGACCGAGGAAATATCGAATCCCGGCTGCTCTGGCGTATTGGCATTGAAGGGTACTGAGATACCGAACGCTTCTTCTATGCCAAAAATACACTCTACCAGTCCCAGACTATCGATCCCCAGATCAGTCAAGCGGCTGTCATGTGTTATATCGGACGGCTCTATCATCGCTTGTTCAGCGATAATCTCCGTGACACGGGCTGCGATAAAATCATTTTCCTGCATGACGTCGAGTCCCATTGGACACACTCCAGACCAGTTTGGTGCGTCCTGTATTCCGCAAGACTGTAACAGTTTCGTAACACGGGGCAACTCAATTTCTCGCGGGTGCGGCAATGATGCGGTTCTGCCCGCTCATTGCAGCGAACCGATCATATCCGCAGGCCATTCTCCACTGCACCTACCCGCGTCAGCGCGTCATAGATCTTCGCATCGCGACCATACATGTCATTGCGGAAATTCAGCGCGCCACGAACATCCGTAAAGGCCGTACGATAGACAAGGTGCACCTGCACGGGTTCATCAAGGTAGACGCGGGTCTGCTGGCCCGTATTGAGCACCGAATGATAAAGGCCGCGCGGGTCATCTGTCTGGCGTGACAACAATTCATAGGCAAAATCGCGCGGGTCATTCAGGCGCACACAGCCAGAAGAATGCGTACGCACGGTTGTGCTGAACAAATGCCGCTCGGGGCTGTCATGCAGATAGATGGCATATGGGTTTGGAAACATGAACTTCACCTCGCCCAAAGCATTTGTCGGACCGGGCGGCTGGCGCACGTTGAAGGGAAAGTTTGCAGGCGTGTAGCGAGAAAAGTCGATGGCATTGCGCGGAACAACCCGTCCACGTGCATCAACGATCTGCAAGTGCCGTGCCCCGCCAGAGGCCAACGCCCCCCAATACGACCGCGCCACAATCGAGCGCGGCAATGTCCAGTCAGGGTTGATTTCCAGATAGGTCATCCGATGAGAAAACTCTGGCGTCTGCCGATCTGCCGCTTGTGCGCCGACCACGGAAACCGTCTCGAATGTCACCTGATCATGATCGACGATCTGGCTGGTAAAGTCGGTCAGGTTCACCCAGATATGCCGCTCTCCACGTGGGATATTCAGCCAGCGTTCACGCTCCATCGCAACGATAACGGATTTCAGCCGCTCTTCGGGCGGGGTATTGATGGCCCGCACAGTCGTGGCACCGACTATTCCATCCGCCTCGATACCGTGGCGCAGCTGGAATTCCAGAACCGCCGATTGCAGCGCAGCATCATAGCTCGCCGTGGCAGACCGCTCCAGATACCCCATCGCGATAAGCCGATTGCGCAACGCGACGACCGCCTCGCCCGAGGTTCCCGGCGTGAAACGCGCTTCGGGGACACTTGGCCCCCAACCGCCAGATGCGATCACGCGTTCCAGATCATGGCGTGCGCGAAACAGGCGGGCATATTCGGGTGCTGCCGGGGCAAGATTGCGGATGAAGGCCGCAGGGGGGCTTTGCGAAAACTCGCGCAGCAATTCTTCAGGGTCAGGCCGCGGCAAGACGCGGACAATGCTCCGGTCTATGGATCTTGGGTCCAGAACACCGCTGCTGAGATCGCGCGCGAATTGCAAGAACACCTTGGTTACCTTGGCTTCAAGATGCGCGCGATCCTGCTCTGTCTCGACAGCTTCGAATGCTGCAATCAGAGCAGGGACATCGTAGCGCGCGCTTGGCAGGCCATGTTCCGGCGCGCGCGCCAGCGCATTTATAAGCGCCTCACGGCGCGGCGCGTGCTCTGCTTCTGTCCAAAGGGATGCATAATCCGTTTCGCGATAGAAAGCCGACACCTTTGGGTCAGAGGCAACGCTCTCTGCCAGCGCTTGCCTGAAAGCCGGGAATTGCTGTGCCGATACGCAAGGCGCAAATCCTACTGCAACGACAAGCGCAACAGTCGCAAACAGGTTCCTGAACGCATGTGCGCGCCAACCCACGGAATCATCTATCATAAAACCACCTTTTTTCAGCACCGACTCTCACTTGGGCAAATAACCGCCTATCAGGTCCAGTCACAAGACTGCGATCACCATAATCTGTCAACCGAGTGTTGCCTTGAGGTTTTGGAAACCGGTTTTCGCTATGGTGCGGTTCATGCAGACCACTCGATCTCCCCCACGATCCGCCCAGCCGCGCCGCGAAACTGGCAAATTTCCGCTTATATTCCCCATCGGGAGGGAACCGGCAACAAAACTGGGTTGGGGTCCGCGCACAAATGTGGCACGAATGGGGCGAACGAATGCACAAGCATCACAAAATAAAAAACGCGCTTGCGCTGCGGGTAGCAAGCATTCGAATAAAAGGGACAGATCGCTTCATGCAGGATGCAAGCAGACCGAACCTAACTCGTCGTGCAATTCTAGGTGCATTTGCCGCAACAGCCATTTCAGCCGCTCCTTTCTTTCCCGGAGTGACAGCTTATGCGCGTGGCTCTGGCGACATTCGCAGATTGCATTTCTATTCTGGGCGGACAGGCGAAAGCATGAATGTCATCTACTGGATAGACGGCACCTACATTCCTGAATCATTGGGCGAAATCAATCACTTCTTCCGCGACTGGCGCAACAATGCCGTGCATAACATCGACGCGCGGACGGTGGATTTTCTTGCCGCGACACATAGCATGCTGCGCGTGAACGAGCCTTACATGCTGCTGTCGGGATACCGCTCTCCACAGACGAACGCGATGCTGCGCGCGCGTTCCAGAAATGTCGCTCAGAACTCGCTGCACCTGCACGGTCAAGCGGCGGATGTCAGACTGCGCTCTCGTTCGGTGCGCCAAATTGCACAAGCCGCCCAAGCCTGTAATGCGGGCGGCGTAGGTCGTTATTCACGCTCTGATTTTGTGCATTTCGACTGTGGCGCTGTGCGCAGCTGGGGTTCTTGACCCACCCTTGCTGAATTACGATTCGTATCGGCAAACGTAGGACACATTGACGTGTCTTGCGCCTTCGCAGCTATTGGCATACCCAAATCAGGCAATGATCCGGGCTGCATCTTCGATGCAGATCACGTGTTCGCATTATGACATGTGAAACTCGAAAACCGGCACTTCTGTCTCAATTTGGACGAAATCTACGCATATAGCTTTTTGACTGTGTGTAGTAGTACAAGCTTATTGGTAAATGTCCCATCATCTGGGCGAGGCTGTTGACGATGCTGGAATTCGAGAATGTTAGCAAATCCTATTGGACGGGCACCCAACGCAAGGTCATCCTCGAAAGTGCAAGCTTTACTGTAACGCGCGGCATGAATTTGGGCATTCTTGCCAAGAATGGTACCGGCAAAACCACTGTTATCAACATGATGGCAGGACTGGAGAAACCCGATAGCGGCAGGATTGAACGCAATTGCAGTGTGTCATTCCCCTTGGGTTTCATGGGTGGACTTGAAACAAAACACACAGGAACTGAAAACGTGCGCTATATTGCGGCACTTTACAGCCTGGACCAGGACGAAGTCGAAGCATTTTGTCGCTGGCTTTGCGATATTGGCGAATACTTCGATATGCCTATTGGCACTTACAGCACAGGCATGCGCGCGCGCCTGTCACTTGCGCTGATGCTAGCCATGAATTTTGACCTGTATCTTGTCGATGAGGGCATGCCTTCCACAACAGATGTTGCCTTCAACCGCCGCGCTGGTGCAATCATGCGCGAACGGTTTCAGTATGCGACGCTTGTTATCGTATCGCATGATATGGAAATACTATCAAAATTCTGCAATTCTGCAGCCGTGATGCACGACGGAAAATTATACTTTTTCGACACTTTGCAGGAAGCCAAGGCACTGTATGACTACACAAGCTAAACCTCAACGCTTCCGGCTACGGCGCGTGACACCAACGGTGACAGCGGATGCCACATCTTCCCTCGAAGGTGACAGTCGCGCGCCGGAGTCCGATGCTCTGCGCATGCAACAACAGGCGCCGACGCAAAACAAGCAGCCAGATGCGAGAGAGGCCAGCACCAGTGCACAATCCGCGCCCAGCGCGGCGGTCGTGGTAAGCAAACAGCCACTCAGCGAACAAACCAGCGTGGCAAAACCGCAAACCACGAATCAAGAACAGGGCATTTCTCAAAATGAACGCGCCGAACAGTATATGGAAGCAGCCCATATGGCTGACCATGAAGGCAGTCCCAAGACCCAAAACAATATCGATGCGATTCGCGCCGAAGGGCTGACGGCGCGACAGTTGCGCATGGCGATGCGCGTTGCGCAAAAGCACGGAATTCGCCCCACTTCAGCATTCGAAGCAGTCTTGATGCTGCGTCAACGCGGCATCGACCCTTTCGCACGTTCGACGATGCTGGACCTGATTCAATCAGACACCCCTGAACCGGGGCGTGAGGTTGCACTCGCTGCGCAGACCGCGCCACAGGTCAGGGCAGCGCCCGGCACACCAGCACTTGCGAATCCTGTAGCAGACGCACAAGATCGCATGGCCCAGATCGCCGCCGAACGCGAGAAAGAGCTCAAACGCGTTCAACGCGACATCGCCAAGCGGCGGCGCAAACGGCTGGCGCTTCTGGGGGCGCGGCTGCTTGTCTTTGTGACCCTGCCAACCTTCATTGTCAGTTGGTATTTCTACGTCCTTGCGACACCCATGTATGCGACCGAAAGCCAGTTTATCATTCAGCAGGCAGATGGTCAGGGCGGCTTGAACGGTATGGCGGGAATGCTTCCCTCAGCCGCAGGCATGGGGCTGGGGGGCCAGAGCGAGGCTGCCTCGGTCCAGAGCTTCCTGCAATCGCGCGCCGCGATGCTGCGACTGGACATGGAAGAGGGTTTCAGAGAGCATTTTAGTCAGGACAATATCGACTTTATCCGCCGCTTGCCCAGTCCTGCGACAGATGAGGCGACCTTCAAGGCCTATAAGCGGCACGTGAAGATAGGCTATGACCCGACAGAAGGCGTTGTCCGCATGGAGGTGATTGCCGCTTCGCCCGAAGACAGCGAACGCTTTGCCCGCGCGCTTATACGCTTCGCGGAAGAGCATATCGACATGATGACGCAACGTCTGCGCGACAGCCAGATGCGCGAGGCGCAGGAAAATCTGGACGATGCACAGCAAAAGCTGATCGAAGCGCGACTTGCCTCGGTAGAGTTGCAGGAACAGTTCAGCATCATGTCAGGCGAGGTAGAACTGAACCTGTTGTCGCAACAGATTGGCGCGCTTGAGTCGGAACTGACTCAAACCAGATTAAGCCTTCAGGAAATGCGGTCGAATTTGCGGCCAAACCCTGCGCGACTGCAGCCGCTAGAGCGGCGCGAAGCCGCGTTGCGCGAGCAAATAGAGCAGTTGCGCGGCTCGATGACGGTAGATTCGGCGGATGGCGCATCGCTGGCACGCACGCAAAGCCAGTTGATTATGGCCGAGGCCGAAATTCAGACCCGCGAAATGATGCGCGCACAGGCAATGCAGCAGATGGAATCCGCCCGGATCGAAGTCAGCCGTCAGGTTCGGTATCTGGCCTTGTCAGTAGAACCTGTCGCTTCGGATGAGGCAGCCTATCCGCGCAGGCTGGAATACTCGTCGCTTGCTTTCCTCATTTTCCTTGGGTTCTATCTTTTTGTCTCGATGACAGGGTCCGTACTGCGCGAGCAGATTTCCGGCTAGGTTGCGCATTCGTAAATGTGTCGCGCTTTTGAGGATTGCAGATTCCCTCTCTGGAAAAGAGGCGAGCCGCATGACAGGTGCCTTTATGAGTGTCAGAGGCCAGCTTTGCGGGACGCAAGCTGCCCCTTGGGTTATATTCTTGAATGGCTGCTCTGGAAGATTCAGTCGAGTTCGTTGATGATGTCGGAAAACCGAACCAAGGTGTTTTCATTCAATGTTCCGCGATCTTTCAATAGCTGCATTTTCCATGGGGGTCCTCGCCGCGTTCGTGGGATATTCAGCGTCATTCGCCATTGTGCTGGCCGGGTTGACAGCGATGGGAGCCACGGGCGAGCAGGCTACGACCGGACTGTTCTTTGCGACCATCGGTATGGGCATTTGCAGCATCTGGCTGCCTGCCGTGACGCGAATTCCCGCCGCTGTGGCTTGGTCCACGCCCGGGGCGGCATTTCTCGCGGCAACGGCCACTTTGCCCGGAGGTTTTGGTGAAGCTGTAGGCGCGCTGATCTTTTGTGCCGGATTGATCGTCCTGACCGGGTTCATTCCAACAATTGGCCGGATCGTCGCCGCCATCCCGAAACCCATCGCGAACGGTTTGCTGGCAGGTGTCCTGCTCAAGCTGTGTCTGGCCCCAGCGATTGCGCTTGGCACCATTCCTGTGTTGGTCCTGCCTGTGCTCGTCGCGTGGCTTGCTGGATTGACATGGAATAGACTGGCCGCAATGCCGCTTGCCGTGCTTGCGTTTCTTGTCGTTCTTTATGTCAC
Source organism: Roseinatronobacter sp. (assembly GCA_007126715.1). Taxonomy (GTDB): domain Bacteria; phylum Pseudomonadota; class Alphaproteobacteria; order Rhodobacterales; family Rhodobacteraceae; genus Roseinatronobacter. The sequence goes on along the minus strand of SLAT01000182.1, from coordinate 162 downwards.
CGTAGATACATCAGCCAACGCTCTCCAAGCCGACATGCTATGGCTCCCTGCCTTTACACCAACCGCCCCGATTTTCACGATCCAGTCCTTCTTTTCCATCGCTCTGCCGCTTTATCTGGTGACAATGGCGGGACAAAACATCCCCGGCTTTGCGGTCTTGGA
>SLAT01000292.1 GCA_007126715.1 Roseinatronobacter sp. | reverse complement strand
AAGTGCATCTCGCTGACGGGCTGGTGATGGACTATGAAATCGAATGTCCCAAACACAATGCCACTTTCGACTATCGCACGGGTGAGGCGAAACGTGCACCGGCCTGCGTGAACCTGAATACATATCCGGTCAGGACAGAGGGTGGGCGCGTCCTGATCGAGGTCTGACCGATGACGGGTATTGTGATCGTTGGTGCGGGCGAGTGTGGAACACGCGCTGCGCTCAGTGCGCGCGAGGCTGGCTTTGAGGGGGCTATCACGCTGTTCGGGCAAGAGAGTGGTATGCCTTATGAGCGGCCGCCCCTGTCCAAGTCGGATGCAGGTGCCGTAGTGCGGCGCGCGATCTGCACCGAGGATACTCTGGACAAAGCTGGAATCGACTATCGCCAGAAGATCGCAGTGACATCCATCAATCCTGAAACCCGTCGGCTGGCGCTATCAGATGGTAGCGATGCCAGCTACGCGCGCTTGCTTCTCGCAACAGGCGCGCGCCCGCGCCAGATGACCTGTGACGGTGCAGAGCATGCGCTGGTCCTTCGCAGCTTCGAGGATGCCTGGGCCATCTTCTCAAAGGCGGTTCCGGGTAAATCTGCGGTGATAATTGGTGCCGGTTTGATTGGGCTTGAAATCGCGGCGAGTTTGCGCGCGGTCGGTATGGATGTCACTGTGCTCGAGTTGGGGCCAAGGGCGCTAGGCCGCGCGGTGCCCGAAGCATTGGCCGACAGGCTGGTCATGAGACACTGCACCGAGGCGGTGGAGTTTCGTTTCAATTGTCAGATTGACGCTATTGCTGCAGATCACGTGCGGCTTGCCGATGGTAAATGCCTGCCTGCAGATCTGATCATTGCGGCCATCGGGGTGATCCCGGAAACAGAGCTGGCCAAAGACGCTGGACTGGAGTGCAATAACGGTATCTGTGTAAATGACCAGCTGCGCAGTTCTGTGCCAGGTATTTTCGCAGCGGGTGACTGTGCGTCATTGCTCAGACCTGATGGCACATTTCAACGCTTTGAGACTTGGCGCAATGCGCGCGATCAAGGTGATCTTGCTGGGCGAAACCTCGCAGGTGCAGAGGCACGATTCTCGGCCCTGCCGTGGTTCTGGTCGGACCAGTATGATCTCGGCTTGCAGGTTGTCGGCGATGTCTCAGGCGCACCTTCAGCAAGGCGCACAATGTCACCTGACAATGACATCTTGTTCTGGCTTGACGCGGACGGACGTCTCATCGGGGCCGCAGGTCTGGGGACTGGCCGCAGCGCCGCAAAGGATATTGCACTTGCCGAGCGGCTGATTGAAGCGGGCGTCTGTTCTAGCCCCGAAGTCCTCAATGACTGCACGCAGAACCTCAAATTGTTGCTGAAGCGCGCCAAGGCTGCGTGAACACAAAGGATGGCTCCATGACCGTTATATCCAAACGACCGACAGTGGCCGATATTCGGGCACTGAAGGGTAAACGCCAGCTGACCATGCTGTATGTTGAAACTGTTGAGGAAGCTTCCGCAGCGGCAGAAGCCGGGATCGACATGTTGTCTATCGTCGCACCCCTCTGGACGCCAGAGATGCGCGTAGCTGCCGGAAACTGTTTCGTGCAAGTCGGGCTGCTTTATGGACAATTGGTGACGCAAGAGGACTATCAGCGCGCCGCGCATGCCGCGATGCAGCTTGACGGCGATTGCGTTTACTGCGCTTCATCGCTTGGCACGATCAAAGCCTTGGCGGATGATGGAATCCCGGTTGTCAGCCATGTTGGGTTGATACCGTCGAAAGCGACATGGACAGGCGGTTTCAAGGCTGTCGGCAAGACGGCAGATTCGGCACTGGCAGTCTGGCATCAGGTACAGGCCCTGGAATCTGTCGGCGCTTTTGGCGCTGAACTGGAGGTCGTTCCAGATCGCGTAGCCTCAGAAATCTCAAAACGCACGTCATTGGTGATGTTGGGCATGGGGGCAGGTTCCGGGGCGGATGCGCAATATCTTTTTGCCGAAGACGTGCTTGGATGCACACGCGGACATAAGCCGCGACATGCCAGAACCTATGCGGATTTCGCTCTTGAGTATAAGCGGCTGCAGGATATGCGCGTGAGTGCATTTTCTGCCTTCCGGCAGGACGTGGAAAATGGCCAGTATCCTGCCGCTGAGCATGTCGTCCCGATCGCCGACGCGGAGTATGAGCAATTTATCACCGCTCTGCTCGTGGCCGAGGGTTGAAAGCAAGACGGTTTCCATTCATCATGATGTTTTTACGTCATAGCAAGTGGAATACGTCATGGCAAAGCGCCCGACAACACAGGATGTGGCCCGCGCAGCGGGTGTGAGTGTGACGACCGTTGATCGCGCCCTTAATGGGCGCGCTTCTGTTCGGGAAGATACACTACGCAAGATTGCAGATGCAGCACACCGCGTCGGGTATCACGCGCGCGGGTTACTGGCGCAAAATCTGGATGCGACCAAGCCAGAGGTGACATTCGGGTTTGTCCTGATCAAGAAGTCACAGGAATTCTACCAGAATTTCGCCAGAGAACTGGAAACAGCAGTTCTGGCGCGCCGGGACATTCGAGGCAGGGCGATCATTCGCTTTGCCTCCTCCCAATCGCAGGATGACTTTGCAGAGACGCTCCGGGCTTT
>SLAT01000224.1 GCA_007126715.1 Roseinatronobacter sp. | reverse complement strand
TGAACAACTCGAATCTAGCGGTGACGGGCGGTGCGACAGTTTCGAAAACATCGTCGCTCGGATTGTTAGGGTTATTGACCATGGTAACGGTCAATTCGGTTACGGTGGAATTAATACCCGACGTGTCGGCCCCCGAGACCTCCATCTCCATCGCGGGCACTACCTGAGCCCCGACCGAATGGGGCAGCGCCAATGCAGTGGTCAGTAGCACGACCATGGCAAAGAGGGCAGCGAAAGCACGGGTGTGACACCGCAGCCCCCGCAAGAAGAAAGCGGCGTGTCGGGATGACGAATGCGCTGCAAGGGGTCTGCCGGTCAGAGTGCTTTGCTTCGCAACTGCGCGATCAACCGAATACATCATTACTCACCTCACTATGCGCAACACTCAAAGCACTCGGGCCTTGCCCCGAATGGTTACATTGGTTCGATACTATCGATAGAGCCTTGGGCCCCGCGGGTGGCGTCGCACCCCCAGACGCGCGAAAACGCAGCCTCGGACAGGATGCTTGGGCATGCGGATATGAGAGGCGGCTGGATGGATGGGATGCCGCAGAAGAAGAGGACGACACCATCATCCGCTTGGTCGCGTTGCACCTGATATGCGACGCTTTGCTCACACAACCGGCATATAGTTTTGCAGGGGATCTCAGGCGGCGCGCCTGTTCTGACTTGGCTTTGGGTATCGAGAAAAACCACAAGGGGACCGCGCTCGCGCGGACACGTCCTTGTTTTTGATGCCAAACCGTGGCTTTACAACCATCCGCGCACCTATCGGCACGCCAATCACACACGCTAATCACTATTACTGCTCAAATAACATATTATTAATTAATAGGGCGAATGTTAACGAATCACTTCTCTATGCACAAGCGAATTGTTGGGCGATGCCAATGGCGCGTTGAAGAAGATCATTCCCATACTTTCACTGGTTAAAATTCGCCTAACCTGGACCGAATTTGCCCCATATTCATCGCATAAGCCCCAAGTTTTTGGTGACAATTTATCTAGCGTCGCGGGCAAAGCGCGCGACAAGGTAGCAGCGGTATCGGTAGGGGTCATCTTTGCCTGCGCTGACAGTTGGTTAATCACATCGCCGACGCATGCCTTTTGGACATCATCGCGCGAAACACGTCAGCGGCAGACACCCCGCTCGTATGCGCCAGTCGACAAAAGATACCCAGTGGCGGCTTATGAGGGCTTTGCGGACGGTGGATGTTAGCGCGAAGCCGCGCAGCGTCGGGCCGCGGTGCGGCGACCCTCGACAAACTCTAAAGCACTTTATGCTGGCCAAATCCGCATAAGATCAAAGCTAAGCGCTGGTGGCAGCCCAATCGCCGTGCCGTGCGGGCGGCCCGGCGATGCGCGGCGGCCTGCGGCCTTTGCTCCGCGTAGCCAAAAGCACCCGAACGGCAGATTTGTCCCGAAAGCGGACCTTTTGCACGCATGACGGCATCTTGTGTCAGGGGCCAAATCTAGCGGCTATCCAGGCGCGTGTCACCGTTTGCCATAATACAGGCCCACAACATGTTCAGCCTCGGCAAAGAACAGCCATCGCTGCGCCAACATACCAGCGATATGGGCCAGCAATGCAATAAGGACAATCACATAGCCCGCAGGTAGCAGCAATACGATGACAGGCAGCACCACACCCAGTACAAGGGCGATGACCCGCAATTTGCGTGCATGTTTGCGGCCCACGACATGCACCATCTCGCGCAGCAGATAGTTGCGCCCCGAATGCGGCGGCTCCAACAGGCGGACGCGTCCTAAACGGCCAAGGCCGGTGGCTGTGCCCGTGTCACTGCGCGCCAGGGCAAAACGCTGGTCCCCCAACACCCAATGGACGATCATGGCTAGCCCCAGCGCCAGCATGAGCCACAGCGCAAGAGTTTGTTGCGCGGCCAGAACTGCACCGCCAGCAAGCGCGGCCAGAACAAAGACAGGCGGGGTGGACCAGTGGTGCCAGCGCGGCACGGCGCGGATCTGGGCATAGATCATGGCAGTTGCAAATATGGTCGCCAGCGCCAAAGCGGCCCCCAGCCAGCCCAGCAACGGCAAGGGCATGTCCATAAACACAGAGGCCGCCGCATGTGGCGCCATCACAGCAAGAGTGGCCGCAGAGAGCACCGCTTCGCGCGATAGCCAGCTGGAGCGCCATTGCGAAAATGCTTTCAGCGCGCGTTCGGGGTGGCCCAGATGAAAGGCCGCCGCGATCAATCCAGCCCCCGCCAGCCCGTAACCAAGCCCGAACAGGATGAAGGCGGCCAGACCTGTGGGCGCGCGCAGGCCAAGGCCCAGCCAGACCAGAAGGCCAAAACCCATGCCTGACAGCACAGTAAACAGGATCAGCGAAGGGGCCGGATGCATGTCAGAGCTTCTCCAATGCGCGGTCAAGCCAGCCAAGGAACCCGGATGCCTGCGTGTCGGCTGTCTGGCTGGTGGCAGGGGTTTCGCACAGGCTGGCAAGGTCTGGCATTTGCAGCGTGTCGCGCCCGCGCGGGGGCAGGTATTTGTTGACCGGACGCGTGCCTTGTTCCGGCATCAGATCAAACCCGCCACGCTCAAAGACAAGCTGGCTGACCGCACTTTGCGGGTCACCCAGGTCGCCGAAATGGCGCGCGCCTGCGGGACAAGTGCGCACACAGGCGGGTTCGCGGTCCCGCTCGGGCAAGTTCTCATTGTAGATACGGTCCACGCAGAGCGTGCATTTCTTCATGACCTTTTCAGCCCCGTCCATCTCGCGCGCGCCGTAAGGACAGGCCCATGCACAAAGCCCGCAACCGATACAGTCGGTTTCATTGACCAGCACAATGCCGTCCTCGACCCGCTTGTAGCTGGCCCCTGTCGGGCAGACCGTGACGCAGGGCGCATCGTCGCAATGCAGGCAGGATTTGGGGAAATGCACCACCATTGGCGGGGCGGCATCGCGCGTGACCTCGAAACTGTGGACACGGTTCAGGAATGTGCCTTCGGGCTGCGCGCCATAGGCATCCATATCCGATAGCGGCGCGCCGTAATTCTCGGTATTCCAGCCTTTGCAGGAAATCACGCAGGCATGACAGCCCACGCAGGTATCCAGATCTATGACAAGGCCAAGCTTGCGGGTGCTGGGCGGTGGCAAAGTGGTCATGTTGTGCGTTCCGTCCAGGTTCTGCCCGGCTCCAGCGGTGCAATATGAGTATTTTTGGCAAGAAAATGAACCATGCACCTATTCCTTGACCTGATGCGCCAGATCGCGCGCGGGGGCGGGAAGGGGCGAGGATTGCGCCTTATGGGCCGGGTAGCTGATGCTTTGACCGGCTGGGGCCTTTTCGAGTTTCACACGCAGGTCATACCACGCCGCCTGTCCGGTGATCGGGTCGGAATTGGCCCAGCGCAGCCCGTCGCCCTTGGGGGGCAAGAGTTCGTGGATCAGATGGTTGAGAAGCGAGGATTTCATGGCCTCAGGCGCTTGATCATTCAGCGCCCATGCGCCGCGCCGTTTGGCGATTGCGTTCCATGTCCAGACCGTATGCGCGTTGAGCGCATCCATGCGCACCACCGGCAAGGTGATGCGCCCATGAGGCGAGGTGAGAATGGCCCAGTCCCCTTCGGCAAAGCCGTGCTGCGCCCAAAGACTGCCCGAGACATAAAGCGGCGTGTGGCCGTGGATCTGGCGCAGCCATGCGTTCTGGCTGCCCCAACTGTGATAATGCGCCATCGGGCGTTGGGTCAGCGCGTGAATGGGGTAGTCGGCCCGGTCGGTGATGGCATCGGTAAAGGTGGGATACCAGACTGGTAGCGGATCCATCGTTTCCGCCAACCGCGCGCGCAAATGGTCAGGGGGTTGGCGGTGCCCATGCCCCTCGGCGGCAAGCTGGAATTTACGCAGCGGTTCGACATAGAGGTTGAAGACATAGGGTTGCGGGCTGTCATAGAGGCCGCGCGATACCGCCCAGTCCTGATAGGCGGCGTTCCACGGCTTGAAGAACTGCGCTTCCTGCGGGATATGGTCGATCCAGAAGCCCCCGTTTTCGATATAGCGCGCAATCTGGTCTGGGTTGGGGCTGCCGCGCCCCTTGCCTGTGCCATCCGCGCCACGAAAGCCTGCCAGCGGGCCGACACCGGGGCGGCGTTCGTGGTTGGTGATATAATCGGCATAATCCTTGAATTTCGGCGTCCCGTCCTCGCGCACCATACCCGGCAGACCAAGCCGCGCGCCAAGGTCGAGCAACACCGACTGGAAAGGGCGCACGCCTTCATGTCCGGGGCGGTCAGGTGCCACCACAGGCCAGCGGATGGAATCGGCCAGCGCCTCGGCCTCGCAGATGGGGCGGTCCAGCAGCGAAATGCAGTCATGGCGTTCCAGATAGGTGGTGTCGGGCAGGATGAGATCGGCGAAGGCCACCATCTCAGAGCTATAGGCGTCGGAATAGATGATGCGCGGGATCTTGTAGCTGCCGTCCTCGTTCTGGTCCGTCAGCATGTCCATGACGGCGCTGGTATTCATGGACGAGTTCCACGCCATATTCGCCATATACAGAAACAGCGTGTCGATTTCATAGGGATCGCCCGCATGGGCATTGGAGATGACCATATGCATCAGCCCATGCGCAGAGAGCGGCGCATCCCATGAAAACGCCTTGTCGATGCGTTTGGGCTGGCCTTGGTCATCTATCAGCAGATGTTCCGGCCCAAGCGGGTAACCCAATTGCGGCCCATCCAGCGGCTGGCCGGGGCTGTGGCCGGCATGGGGGCGGGGGTGTGCTTCGGGTGGTTTGGGATAAGGGGGCTTGAAACGGAACCCGCCCGGTGTTTCCACGGATCCGATCAGGATTTGCAGCATATGCAGCGCGCGGGCGGTCTGAAACCCGTTGGAATGGGCCGAGACACCGCGCATGGCATGCATGGCCACGGGGCGGCCTGTCATGGTGGCGTGTTTGACCCCGCGAAAATCGGTCCAGGGCTGGTTGATCGTGATCTCTTCTTCAAAGGCGACGCGCGCAATCTCTGCGGCGATGGCGCGAATGCGGGCGGGGGCGATGCCGCAACGTTTCGCCACAGCCTCAGGGGCATAGTCGGGCGACAGGTAACGATCCGCCAGATGGCGGAACACGGGCAGATGCGTGACGCCGCCAATCTCGATGCCATTCGCCAGATCGGGCGCGATATCGGGGCTGTCCCATGCCACGGCGCGGCCTGTACGACGATCGCGCACCAAGGGCTTGCCCGCATCATCGCGCAGGAAGAGCCCCTTTTCAGCCCCGTCATGCGCGTTCACCAGATAGGGGGCGTTGGTGTAGCGGATCAGGTAATTCAGGTCGATCTTGCCCGCGCGCAGCAATTCATGCACCAGCGACAGGATGAACAGACCATCCGTTCCGGGTGTGATCCCGACCCAGTCATCGGCAATGGCATTGTAGCCAGAGCGGATCGGGTTCACCCCGATGACCCGCGCGCCGCGTGCTTTCAGCTTTCCAAGGCCCATCTTGATCGGGTTGGAGTCGTGGTCTTCGGCCACGCCGAACAGCAAGAACAGCTTGGTGCGGTCCCAGTCGGGTTGGCCGAATTCCCAAAATGACCCGCCCATCGTGTAAATGCCTGCCGCCGCCATATTGACGCTGCAAAAGCCGCCATGTGCAGCCCAGTTCGGTGTTCCGAAAGCCTGCGCCCACCAGCCGGTAAAGCTTTGTGACTGGTCGCGACCTGTGAAGAAGGCCAGTTTCTCGGGCGCTGTGTCGCGAAGGGGCTTGAGCCAGTCTGTCGCCAGTTGAAGCGCTTCCTCCCACGAGATTTCTTTAAACTCGCCCGAGCCACGCGGCCCGACACGCTTGAGCGGTGCACGCAGGCGGGCGGGCGAGAGGTGCTGCATGATCCCCGCACTACCCTTGGCACAGAGCACGCCCTTATTCACCGGGTGGTCGCGATTCCCCTCAATATAGGCGACGCGCCCCGCTTTCATGTGGACATCGATCCCACAGCGACAGGCACACATGTAGCAGGTTGTCTTGCGGACCTCGTCCGAGACCTGCGGCGACAGGTCCGGCGCCGGTTGGCTTGGCATCCCCATGCTCCTCCCGTTTCTGTTCCGCTGCGGGGTGTGACTGCGGAACCGTATTTTCTGCATCAGATCAGAAATGGGACATAGTTGTCCAGAAATTATGCCTGCTGCTGAAAAGATTTGGTGCACTGAAACAAGGCGCTAGGCGCGGCTAGCGCATATTTGCCCATCATTTGCGAGTATGAAACAGGATCAGAGCAGGGTTCAGGCAATGCGCCGAAAGGTCGAAACCTCGGTCGAATTGTCGAAAAACGGCACCGAATCTGCCATCTCTTCGCCCTCGATATGGGCCTGTGCTTCTGCCAGCACGACTTCGGTTATGAACGGAAGGTTCAAGCGCCGCGCCTCGCGCAGGGAAACCCAGTGCAGATGGCTTAACTCATCGCAAGCGGCAGAAAAGTCGTCCAGATCGCCAATGACAGCGTCTGCATGGGCCAGAAAGAAGCGCGCATCGAAGCGGCGGGGACGACCCGGCGGTGTGATGGCCCGGAAAATGTAGCGTAGCCCATGTGCATCCGGCACCAGCCCCTGTTCGGCGAAGCCTTGCCATTCGGCTGGCGGGTCAGGCCATGTGCCTGCGCAACCCAGCATCAGCCCTGTTTCTTCCCACAACTCCCGTATCGCGGCAACGGCAAGGGCCTGCGGGGCATCATGGCCTTGCGAAAGTCGGGCGAGGCAGGACTGCGCCAAAGGACGGGCCAAGGCGACCTCGCGGTCAGTTGCATCAACTGCGCCGCCCGGAAAAACAAATTTTTCGGGCATGAAGGCAGCCTTGCTGCCACGCTGGCCCATCAATACCTGAGCATCCGCACCAGTACCACGAATCAGCAGGACCGATGCAGCGTCTCGAAGTGCGGTCTTGTCAGCGCTGGTGTTCATTCACCCCCTCGAAGCCGTGCATACGGCGTGACCATTGAATGGCAACGATCATGCCCTTGAAACGCGGCAGAAGAAATAGGGAAAGCGCAATCAGCAGGGATGCAAAAACCGCAAACATGACCGCGGGGTGCCAGTCCCACGCAAACATGGCCGCAACCATCAGCGGAGTGACCACTTTCAACGTGACCAGCATGGTCAGATAGGCAGGCCCGTCATCGGCGCGCTGGTGGCTGAGGTCCTCGCCGCATTTTGGGCAATGGTCACGCACTTTCAAATAGCGCTCCAGCATCGGGCCATCGCCACAGGCGGGGCATTTGCACTGGACACCGCGCAAGATGGCGGGGCCCATTGGTCGGTCATCAGTTAATTTCATCTCTGCCAGGGTCATGTTCGCGCTCCATGTATCCAAGCGGTCCAGATACAGGCGCAACTGCGGAAAAAACACCCCCTATGCAGAGTTTGCGACGTGATGCCGCAAGACTGGAGGAATAGTTGCGACGGAAACGGGCGAATACAGCGTTTGAGGATGTATCAAGTGGCGAATGTCCGCCCGTAGAGGAGAGATATTGATGGAAAAATTCGGCCTTGCCGCCATGATCGGCGCATTGATGTTGGCAACAATGCCCGCAACGGCGCAGTCCCGCATGTCGATGCCCAGTTTCGAACAGCTTGACGGTGACAGCAGCGGCAGCCTGTCGCTTGAAGCATTCCGGGAGGGGCTGGAGCAGCACCGCGAAGCTGCGATTGACCAGACCGTTGAGCGCATGATGGCACATGCAGATGAGAATGGTATGCTGGACGAAGCCGCTTTGCGGTCAGGTCTGGCAGAGCTGCGCCCACAGGCACGCAACGAGCAGCGGACTGACATGACCTCGCGCCTGTTTTCGCGTATCGACAGAAATGATGATGGTGTCATTGATGCGGCGGAGTATCAGCGCTTTACCGAAATGATGGCCAAGCGCGGCCAGAATACCCGACCACGGTGGCGCGGTCAGGACTGATAGGGCGCTGGCCGGGCGCGGGGGCCCGATGCCCGGCTTGCAAGGAAAGGCACTTATATGCCGCTGGAACAGCGATCGGGTGATGATCAGGCGGCATTGCTGGCGCGGTTCGCTGCCGGTGATCGCCGTGCTGCCGAAGCGCTGACTGAACTTATTGCGCCGCGCATCCTGCGATTTGCGGCGCGCATGTTGGGCGATCTGACAGAGGCAGAGGATGTGACACAGGAAGCGATGTTGCGGTTGTGGCGTATGGCCCCTGACTGGCAGGAGGGGGCGGCGCAGCCCGCCACATGGGTCTATCGGGTGGCCGCAAACCTGTGCACGGACAGGTTGCGGCGGCGCCGCAAAACACTGCATGAAATGCCGGAACTGCCAGACCCGTCACCCAGCCAGCACGCACAGATGATGCAGGCCGCCCGCGCGCAGGCTTTGGAAAGCGCCCTTGCACATCTGCCCGAACGCCAGCGTCAGGCGGTGATCCTGCGCCATCTTGAAGGGATGTCCAACCCCGATATTGCCGCCATCATGATGTTGGGTGTCGAAGCCGTGGAAAGCCTGACGGCAAGGGGAAAACGCAACCTGTCGGCCATTCTGGCCGGCGACCGTGAAGCATTGGGGTATGATGATGACCACTGACAAGAAAGACATGTCTGCGCCGAAGCATCGCGCGCGGACCAACCACCAACCCGACGCGGACCCTGTCATGCTGTTTCTGGATGCAGCGCGGGACACCCCGCCAGAATTAAGCGCTTCGCTGCGCAAGCGCATTCTGGCCGATGCGGTCGCCTGTACCGAAGCGCCCCCGCGCCCACAGATGAAAGCTATGGGCTGGCGGGACTGGTTTTCGGGCTGGGCCGCACCGGGATTTGCGGGCGGGGTCACGGTGGCAGTGGTCGGTTTCTGGATCGGGGTGACAATGCCAATGCCCGTGATGGCCCTTGACGCCCCTGAATGGCTACAAGGCGCGCTGGGATATCTGGACCTGGTGGCGGTGCAGCTAATTGGGGTGGATGACCCGCTCTTGATGGAGTTCTGAGACATGGAGCAGACCAAACCGAAACGCCGCATTCCGTGGTTGAAACTGGCGCTTGTTGTGTCGCTGGTGCTGAACGTGCTGGTTATAGGCATGCTGTGGGGGGTTATGACACGAACCACACAACAAGGGTCGCTGCTGCGTAGCTCGGTTGCGGCCCTGCCCGCTCAGGACCGGCGCGAGTTGCGCCGCGCGACGGGTGCAATCCTGCGCGAGGCGCGGCGCCAGTCCGAAGGCAGCGCTGGTGCGCCCCAACAGATGCTAACCGCCCTGCGCGCTGAGGATTTCGATCCCGAAGCATTCTCGGATGCCTTGCGACAGGCGCAAGACCGTTTGTTGCGCATCAGCAACCAGATGCATGACCAGTTGCTGGAAAAGGTCAGCGCGATGTCGCTCGAAGAACGCCACGCCTATGCAGCATCCTTGGAAGACAGGATCAAGACCCGCCCTGCGCGTAACGCGCCACGCACTCGTGATTGACCACTGATTCGAATGGCGCGGCCTCTGCCTCGGCGCAGCGCCCAATGGCGACACGGTTTCGTCCGGTCGATTTTGCAACCCGCAGGGCATGATCTGCGTGGTCTACCACGAGTCTGATCTGCTCCAGACGGTTGACATGCGCATCGCATTGCGCGCTTTGCTGGACCGTAACACCGATAGAGGCCGTGATCTGCAAGCGGTAGTTTCCATGGCTCAACTGGTAGGCGCGCCCCTCGATCTGGCTGCGGATACTTTCGGCCATAGCGTGCGCCTGCGCCATATCCGCGCCCGGCAAGACAAGCAAAAACTCCTCGCCACCGTAGCGGGCCAGCAAATCTTTGGGTCCGATCGCGTCACGCATCCGGGCCGAAGCTTCGACCAGAACCTCATCACCGGCACCATGTCCGAAACTGTCATTGACGCGCTTGAAATTATCCAGATCGATCAGCAACAGGGCGTAGGTCAAACTCGGGCCTTCTGATGCTGTCGCGACGATATCTGACAGGCGCGACATTGCATAGCGGCGGTTGAATAACCCGGTCAAAGAGTCACGGGATGCAAGGTCAAGCTCGACGCCAATGGCATGGCGCATTGCATCAATCCGGTGTTTGCGTTTGACCATTGCGCGCAGCCGCAACTGGGTTTCCTCTGTATCCAGCGGCAGAGACAGCACTTGAGAACGGCAGTGCAAAAGTGAGCCACGGAAGTGGCGGGATAGTCTTGCTGCGGGCAGAGTAAAACTTTGCCACTTTGACCCTTTCTGTTTTCAGGGAGGGCGGGGGTA
>SLAT01000177.1 GCA_007126715.1 Roseinatronobacter sp. | reverse complement strand
GAAGTGCAGATGACCGCTGCGATTCACAAATTTCATGGCCGGATCATGCCCCGAAACCGGCATTCGCCGCAAGAGGCGAATTGTGCAGCAAAAGGGGCCGGATTGTGCAGCAAAATGGCACCTTTTCAATGGGCCGCTTTGGTATGATGTTGTTATTGCTATGTTTTTATTAAAAAGTTTGGCGGAGACGATGTCCGTCGAACCTTCAAGTTTCTCTTTTCATATCAATGGCAATGGGCTATCGTCAAGGCCCGTATGTGCAGCAAGGAGTGAAGCAAAATGGGACGTTTTGTGGACTGGATTATTGCCAAGTTTAAGGGGTTCTGGTGGGGGTCCGAACGCCGCCCGGATCCCAGGCCAAAGCCAGGGGCAACCAGAGAGCGAAAGAGTAAAGATCACTTCGGAGCGCATTACTACTTGGGCGACCTCTTGGACACTATGGATAGTGCCTTCAAAACCTTTCGGGCACTCAAGAAAGCTGACCCAGAGGCGTTCACACTTTACAGCAAGATAGGAGCGAGCATCATCAGTAAGGATGGGTTATTCTCCAGCGAGACCCACCCCATGCTCAAAGCATCAGAGATTCCATCATTCGCGTGCCTGTTCCTGCGTGGAGATGACACTGACGGCAGTGATGATAAGAGGATATGCCCAAAATTCCTTTATTTCATAAGAGAAAATAGACCGGTAAATGTGCAGCCAACCAACAATCCTGTTTTCAGGGTGGGGATGATATATAGCGAGAAGGGGATGCCAGATGTCGCGGCCACATTTTACATTGCAGTCAACGCAGCCACGGACACCTACAATCTTCTCAAGGTTTTGCAGCCCAAAGAATACTTAATACCGAACGGCAAGAGGTGTGACAAATTTACACGCATGGAGTGGCGCACCCCTGAGTTTCTTCATTCTATAGCAACTGATACCCCCGAGAGGGTTGCAGAAGGTATGACAGCGGAATCATTTGCCCGAGAAATCTTCATAATCGTATGCAATGCTGCACTGACTGATGAAAGTGGGATCACTGTTAGGGTCAACAAGGGTGGGTTGGTCTGTAAATTTGCGATCGACATGCTTAGGGCACCTTATTTCTTTGCTGATCGAGATAAGGTTGTGAACCACAACGGCAGGACCAAAAAAATACTGCATGTTGTGCGCGCGCATGAAAGAAAATCCAACGGCGGAAGTAAAATGATCAAGATGCACTTCCGGGGATTGCGTGAGTTCATTTGGGATGGCTATGAGGTCACGATCGGCATGCCGGGTAAGCATTTCCGTTCGCTTTATGAAGCGACCATGGAGTCCTATAACGAGTTTGCCGACACCAAAGGTCGGAAGATGGTGACATCACCTATCATGGCAGGACTTCTCAAGAGGGCGCTCGAAGGAAAGAGCATCAATTACTGAGCAGCAAAAAGAGCGGCGAATGATCCGCCGCCCCTCCACACAGCAAGGAGTGCAGCAAGATGAGCAGGAGCAGGAGGTTCCGAAATATGACCCAGAACATAGACGACATGCCCTTTAGCGGGGCTTTCAAGCACGCGCGGGCGCATGGGTGGCGGCTTTTGCGCTGGCGCGGCGAGGAATATCACATCGACCTGTCTGCTGATGTTGCGCACGGCTTCGAGGTCGATCTTGAACATGAGCGCGCAAAGCGAAAACCATTTCGCAACGCATATGATCGCGCATTGGCTCGCATCGACCACTTGGAGGGCATCTTGAGCAAGCGAATTGTCAATGAGAGCGGATCGCAGGCGGATGACGTGCCCATTGCGGGCCGAATGACCAGCGAGAAGCCCATCGAGCAACTGCGCATCGAGCGTCAGGCAAATGGCGGCTGGCTGATCGAGAGCCGGGATGAAGTGAACAGCTCGGGCCCGTTTATGACCCGCTCGGACGTGACTGGCGCATTCACCAGCACCGCCGACATGCTGCGGGCGCTGGCCGATCTGCTGGAGCGCGACGACGAAAAGCGGAAGGAGCAGGCCGATGGCTGATGGTATCCGCCCCCTCGACGCAAGGAAAGGCCCGCAGCGCATCGCCGCGCTTCGCCGCCGCGCGCATGTCAGCTACCACAAAACCCCATATATGCTGGCGAAAGAGCCGCGCGTGAAGCGGACCGGCTGGCTGGCGCGCATGTGCTGGAAGGTGCTGCACAAGATCGGCGCTTTAGAAGTGTATCAGGAGAGGATCGAGACCTACACCTTTGATTCCTGTATCCAGGAGCGCGTCACAGACCGCGTGCTGTTTGCCGCCAGAGCAATCATGGAGCGGGATGGCCACCCCGAGGACTATGCAGTTGTTATGGGCGAGTATGAGTTGAGAGAAGCTTGGGCTGAAATGGAGATGAATGGAGGCTTCATGACGATGCGGACGCTCGATTACCGACACACCGGCTATCGAGGGAATAGCGCCATGGGCTTGAATGTGCATGCCGTCGCGGGGTTGCAGGGTGTGGCGCTGATCCCAAAGGTTCTGATCGAGAAGAACGTGGACGCCGCAATGGATGCGCGCGCCGCCCTTCGCCGGATCACCACCACGCCCATCGTCTCGGAATGCCAGAGGATAGCGCGGGAGGCGCTGGGGGAGGGCTAACGGACCGCCCCGCGCACCCCGTCATAGCCCTGCACTGCCAACGCG
>SLAT01000345.1 GCA_007126715.1 Roseinatronobacter sp. | reverse complement strand
CTCACCTGCTGCAAATTGCGGCTCGTCATCATCGTCTGACGTCTCGGTCCCGGCGTCAAGCGGGCGCGCCGGGGGCAGCGACGATGTATCGCCGCCCTCCAGTTCTGTCATCCGAAACTCCAGATCACCCAAACGGTTGGACGCCTCGTCTATTGTGCGACGAATGCGGAACTCCAGTTCCTCGGCGCGTCCTGTCAACCGCGCGAGTTCTTCTCGAATACGCTCAACCCGGTCGATGAGCGCACCGTCAAAATCGGGCTGCGAGCCGGCGCTGCCTGACGAGAGTTCGCGCGCAAGATCCGCCACAACCCCGCTAAGCGCGGTCAGTTCTGCCCGCAGATCGGCCACGGTATCGGCCTGTGCCGGGGCAAGAACAGGCCCCGACACAAGACAAGCGACTGCAATGATACGGATCAGGCGCATGGGCTTAGCTGGACACGCCGGAAACGGCAGTTACCGAACGGCGGTTCACGTCCCAGCAGCGCTGTGCAGCACAGGCTTCGACGGGGCGTTCCTTGCCATAGCTGACCGTGCGCAGGCGGTTGGCGCTGACCCCTTGGCTGACCAGATATTGCATGACGGCATTGGCGCGCCGCTCGCCAAGGGCAACGTTATATTCGCGCGTGCCGCGTTCATCCGCATGGCCTTCGATGACGATGGAATATTGCGGATTGGAGGTCAGCCAGCGCGCCTGTCCATTCAACGTGGAACGGGCTTCATCATTCAGGCTGGAACTGTCGACCGTAAAGAATACCCGATCCCCGATTCGCTGCTGGAAATGCGCGATGGAATTGGGGTCGTTCGGATCGCCGAGGTTTCCGGTGCTGATGCCACCATCATTGAAGCCGCCGGGGCCGCCAAAGCCATCAGCGCCGCCACCCCCGAAAGAGCCACCGGCACGGGGGGTGTTACAGGCCGCAAGCGCAAGCGCCGCTAGCACGAGGAGTGTTTTTGACGTCAAGGTCATGAAGTTGGTCCCTCAGAAGGTTTGTGGTTATGGTTCAGGATCAGGGTAGAAGCGGGCCCCAGGCGGGGTCAGAGGCCGGGCCGGGTGTGGGCACACGGCGCAGGTTTCGGCCAGTGATATCGACAGAGAACAACGCTGGATCGCCACCTTGCGCTTCTCGCGTGAATTTTACGACGCGGCCATTTGGCGACCATGTTGGGCCTTCGTCAAGAAACGAGGCCGTGAGCAGGCGTTCTTCACTTCCATCTGTGCGCATGACGCCGATGTGGAAGCGACCTGCATTGGATTTGGTAAAGGCGATCAAGTCACCACGCGGCGACCAGACCGGGGTGGAATAGCGACCCTGCCCAAAGCTGATGCGTCGGGCCTCGCCACCATTTGCGGGCATGACATAGATCTGGCTGGTGCCCGAGCGGTCGGATTCAAAGGTGATGAAGCGGCCATCGGGGGAAAAGCTGGGTGCCGTCGCAATGGAAGGCGACGACGTCAACTGTTGTATCTGGCCCGAACCGATATCCATACGGTAAAGGTCGGTATTGCCACCACGCGCGGCCGAGAAGACCAACGAACGGCCATCGGGCGAGAAGCGCGGCGAGAAGGTCATCGCGCCGGGGATGTCACCCACAAGTTGGCGTTGGCCTGTCTGGGTGTTCATCAGGGCAATACGCGGAGAGCCTGTCTCATAAGTGGTATAGATGATCCTGTCGCCTGAGGAGGACAGGCGCGGACCCAGTACAAGCGCGCGACCATCTGTCAGATATTGCATATTCTCGCCATCCTGATCCATGATCGCCAGCCGCTTGGTGCGGTTGCCGCGCGACCCGGATTCCGAGATGAACACGACACGGCTGTCAAAATAGCCGCCTTCGCCAGTGATCCTGCTATAGACAGCGTCCGAGACTTTATGCGCCATGCGCCGCCAATTGTCGGTACTGCCCCCAAATTGCAGACCTTCCCCGATTTGCTGGCCTGACAGTACATCGAACAGCCGGAACTTCACATTCATGCGGTTGCCGGACACTGACACAGCCCCCGTGATCAATGCCTGCGTATTGATGGCGCGCCAGTCCGAGTAGTTGACGCTGGCATCAAAGCTGGAAATGCGTCCGAGATGGGCCGAGCGCGGGATTTCGCGAAACAGACCCGTATTCGTCAAGTTCGCAGAGACAACACGCGCCAATGCCTCGGAATACTGGTTGCCTGCGCTGTTTTCTGGGACAAAAGCAGGCATTGCGAAGGGCATCGGTTCGATCACACCTTCGGTGATCTGCAAACGCAATGGTTGTGCCTGAGCGGGCAGGGTTGCAGCGAAAGCCGCAAGCCAAACCAGAAAAAGCGCAGGCAAAATGTAAAAATGCCGGGTCATCTGAGCCTCATCCCTTCGGGGTTGAACGTAATTTCAATATCGCGCCATGCGTCATATTTGTCGGCAGGCAATCCATAGCCATCGCCCTCGCAGCGTATGATGGCGCGGCGCGCCGCGTCAAATGCCTGCTGGATCGCAGTTTCAGTCCCGCCGGAAGCCGAGACAATCCGAATGGTGCCCTGCTCGTGCCGCGCTGAAGGCGTCATTGAGAACGCGACTGTTACGGTCACTTGCTGCGCATCGGTCGAGAGAACGCCCACATTCCAGCATTGCTGGATGGCCAGTCTTAGGCCGTCAGCCTCGGACGAGCTTAGCCCCGCAGAGCTTGCAGTGGAACTGGTCGGCTGCTGTTGCGACAAAGCTGCGGCAAGGGCTTCGGCGATTGCATCCGACGGGTCAGGCTGGGGCGCAGGGGTTGGTTCTGGCGTTGGTTCAGGCGCTGGTGCAGGTGCCGGTTCGGGCGTTGGTGTCGGGGTGGGTTGCGGTGCAGGGGGCGCTTCTGCTGTCTGCGCAGGCGGTGGGGTCGGACGCTCTGGCCGTGTGCGTGGGCGTGAACTGATTGTCGGTGCCGCCGCTGCACGTTCGGTTGCTCCGTCCTCGGTTTCGGTCGCTTCGGTCACGATTTCGGTCGTCGCCTCTGGCGGGGCGGTTTCGGCCTGTTCTTCCTCGGGCAGTTGCGCCTCGGATTCGTCGTCTGGCTGGGTTGCGGGCTGCGCGGCAATATCCACCTGTGCACCCTCAGGTGGTGTGTCTGTCGGGGTCGGGGCGACACGGTCTACAGGGCGGGGACGGGGACGCTCGCTTACACCGGGGGCAGGCTGCGGCGAGAAGATCACACCGCTAGACTGCTCTGTGGGTTGCGGCTCTGGCTCCGGTTCCGGCGCGGGCGCAGGGTCCGGCGTAGGTGCAGGCGCAGGGGCTGGCTCGGGCTCTGGTTCTGGCTGAACCGGCTCTGGCGCGCGGATCTCAGGTTCTGGCGCGGGAGCAGGCTCTGGCGCTGGTTCAGGTGTGGTTACGACCGGCGGGGCGGGTGCCGGTTCCGGCTCGGGGGCTGCATCGGGACGTGGTCCGCTGAGCGCTGCAAATTCCTCGGTCGAGATAAGCGACACATCGGTGACAGGAATCGCTGTATTCCTGTCAGGGGCCTGAAAGATGTCAAAGAGCATGACCCAGACAATCAGGCCAATATGCGCAACACCCGAGACTTTCTGTCCCGTGTCCATGCGGTGCCATATTTCCCTTGCGTTTGTCATCTGCCAATTCTGGCCTTTACACCAGGTGCACTCAGTTGCCCGCGCCGTCGAAGCGCGGGCCGCCTTGTTCGGTCACCAGACCGATATTGTTGAACCCGCCCGAGTTCAGCGCCCCCATGATCTGAACGACGCGCTCATAGGGAATGGTTCCGTCGGCGCGCAGAAAAACCTTGTTGTCGCGCCGTTCAGCAGCGATGGCGCGCAGGCGGGGGATCAGCTCATTCGGGTCAATCTCGGAAGACATGATCAGCACGGTGCCGTCTGATGTCAGGGTGATTGAAAGCGGCTCTTCCTGTTCGGCTGGAAGGGCACCGGCTGATGTGCGCGGCAATTCCACCGGAACACCCACGGTCAGCATCGGAGCGGCCACCATGAAGATGATCAGCAAAACCAGCATCACATCAACAAAGGGTGTGACGTTGATCTCGGACATGCGTCCGGCCCCACCGCGCCGCCTGCGCCGCCCGGTTCCACCCCCTTTTTTGACGAATTGAGCGCCCATGATCTAGGCCGCGTCCAGCTGGCGCGACAGGATGGTGTTGAACTCATCTGCAAAGGCTTCATAGCCAGAGATGATCGCGTCGCTGTCATCGGTCAGCTTATTGTAAAAGATGGTCGCGGGAATCGCAGCCAAAAGGCCAAGGCCGGTCGCCAGAAGCGCTTCGGCAATGCCGGGGGCGACGACAGCCAGATTGGTGGATTGCGCCAGCGCGATTTCTTCAAACGCGTGCTTGATTCCCCAGACAGTTCCGAACAACCCCACGAAAGGAGATGCAGACCCGACCGAGGCCAAGAAGGTGAGCCCACCAGTCAGGTTCCGCGATTCTTTGGTAATCGCCACATCCATAGAGCGGTCTATGCGCGCAACAGCACCCGCAATCAGGCGCCCGTCAGCCCGGTGCGAACGCCGCCACTCTGTCATGCCTGCAGCAAAGACGCGCTGGGGCGAAGTGGCCGGCGCAAGGCCGATCTGGTCATAAAGCTCGTCCAGCGGTTCGCCAGACCAGAAGGCCGCGTCGAAATCCTCGGCGTCATTGCGGGCGCGACGATACAGGATGTGTTTCTGTATGATGATAGCCCATGACCAGAAGGACGCGATGATCAGACTGATCATCACCAACTGGACTGTTATGGTTGCACGTGCAAAAAGAGCCAGCAGAGAGAAATCAATCTCCTGCGTCGCTGTCAGGGTCGTCTGGTCCATGTGCCTGCTCGCGTTTGATGTGCCGCTCTATAGGCGGCTTTGACGCAGACCATACAACAAGACAAGCGCAACACCAACACAAGCACGTTATACTAAAGGTTTAAAGCGGGGGTTTTCGCCGATTTTTTCGATCATTTCGCGCGGCAACGGTTGCGGGCGACCCGAATTGCCCAGACAGACCAGTGTTACCTCGGCTGTGAACAACGCAGTGTCGCAGCGTGAAACGCTTTGGCGTAGCACCAGTCGTGCGCCTGAATGGTGCAGATAGTCGGTTCTGATATCCAGCAAATCGTCGAAACGGGCAGGGGCCAGATAATCCGCCACCACTCTGCGCACGGCAAAGACTCCGCGCCCATCCGCTTTCATCTGCGCCTGGTCCATCCCCAGATCCCGTACCCACTCGCTGCGCCCGCGCTCGATGAATTTCAGGTAGTTTGCGTAGTAGACGATACCTGCAAGGTCGGTATCCTCGTAATAGACACGGACGCGGTGAATATGAGTCATTGCGGGGCCTTCATTGTTTGCAAAATCTATAGGGCGGGCTTCGACAGGGTGCAATCAATCGCGGACCACCGGCTTGTACCTTGACGGCGACAGCTTAGGTGCTGGTGCAACCGACAGTTAACAGGAGGTCTGATATGACCAGCAAAAAGACACTCTTCATCACAGGTGCATCTAGCGGGATTGGCGCTGCCACTGCGAAGGCAGCGGTTGCGGCAGGTTGGAATGTCGGGCTGATGGCGCGCAGCACTGACAAGCTTGACAGGCTTGTGGAAGAACTTGGTTCATCCAGCCTTGCGGTTGCCGGAGATGCCACGGACCTTGCCGCGCAGGAAGGTGCAATTGCGCGTGTTGCGTCGCATTTTGGCGGGATTGATGCAGCCTTTGCCAATGCCGGGATGGGGCTGGATACACCCGGAACCGAAGCAGGCGACCCGCAAGAGTGGCGCCGCATGATTGACCTGAACATTATGGCGCTTCTCTATACTGCACGCGCTTCCTTGCCCGAGTTGCGCAAGACCAAAGGCCACCTCGTTCTGACCGGGTCCGTTGCGGGCAAGTTGCATATTTCAGGGTCGATCTACGGGGCGACAAAATGGTTTGTGCACGGATATGCGGGTAATATGGCGCAGGAAATGCGCGAATGGGGCGGGCGCTGCACCCTGATCGCGCCGGGGATGGTGGACACGCCGTTCTTTTCCGAACCAAAGCCCGACAAGTTGCAGCCCGAAGATATCGCAAATGCCGTGATTTTTGCGCTGTCCCAGCCCAAGCGCGCTTCGATTGCCGAAGTCACGGTCATGCCCACCGGCTGACAGGAACTATTGCAGACTGGCGATCCGCGCACCAAGCCGCAGCGCATGGGCCGGGTCAGTGGCGACTGCTGGCAGAACGGGGTCATAGGCCGCGCGGATCAATGCACCGATTTCGGGGCGCAGGATCGTCGTGCCGTCAGCCACCGCCAGCGCAGAGCGGTCGGTGAAGGCCCTGTCAGACCACAAAAGAATAACCTGCACTGCTTGCGAGAGTGCCAGCGTTTCGGCAGGGACGGCGTCAAGTGCGTCATCCATACGGATGAAGACAAAAGCTGCACGGATGGCATTTGCCTCGTCGAATCGAAAGACGCGGTACTGGTTTGCATCGGCGCCCTGAAGACGCGCCACCAATGGCTCAAGACCTTCCACCAATCGGTCCAAATTCGGCACTTCCAGCAATTCCGACCAGTCACGAAAGAAAAAGACCATCAGATTGGCGCCCAATTCGGCATCGGTTTCGGCCATTTTGTGACCGGCCAACATGACCACAGCCTCGATCGCACCCTTGACCGTGGCAAGGGTGGTCTCGTCCACGCCAAACACTACGGGAACGATGGGCCGACCCCAGCGCGCGCAGAGATATTGGCCGTCCGCGCGGGTGAAAAGCTGTTCAATCCAGTCTGTCTGCATCTGCCTGTCCCTTCGCGGCCACGACTTAGGCCGGAACAGCGGCTTGCGCAAGCTGTCGCAGGGGCATGACAATCGCGTGACAGCCATGAACAAGTTGCGTATATGCAGAAAAATTGCGCAGTCGGGTTTTGAACGTGATCTTTAGGCTGATTCTTCCTTTTCTTTGCTTCGGGATGGCACAACCAGTGCAGGCGCAGTTACGTGCACAGGATGGTATTTCGGCATTAGAGGGCGGCGATATTACGACCGCTCTTGGCATATGGACCCCACTGGCAGAGCGTGGCGATGTGCTCGCGCAGTATAATCTGGGTGTTTTGCTGGCTGCAGGTGACGCTGACAGCATGGACCTGCAACAGGCGCAGCGCTGGTTCGAAGCCGCAGCCCTGCAAGATCATCTGGACGCACAACTGGCTTTGGCAGATTTACTTGCAGGCCAGCAGGCATGGGCCGAGGCGCGCCACTGGTACACTGTCGCAGCAAGGGCAGGGGCCGCGCGTGCCCAGTTTGCCTTGGGCAAGATCTTGGAACGCGGCTTGGGCGGCCCATCTGATCAGGATCAGGCAATCGCATGGTATCAAGCCGCGGCCGAACACGGCTTGCGTGATGCGCAGTTTTCACTTGGCGCAGCTTTGGCCGAGGGCGGCGAAGTTGAACTTGCCGCCGACTGGTTCGAAGCCGCTGCCCTTCAGGGGCACAATACTGCCAAGCACAATCTGGCACTTGCGCTGGCGCGCGGTACGGGCCGCGATCAGGACATGGACGCCGCGCGGCAACTTTATCTGCAAGCCGCCGCAGCCGGATATCCACCATCCGTGTTCAATCTGGCCCTGATGCAAGCCCAAGGGCGCGCAGGTGAGCAGAGTTTTCGCAAGGCGCTTGCCTTGGCGATCGTGGCCGAGCGGCTGGGTCATGATAGCGCATCGGCGTTAATCGAAGCCTTGCACGAGGTGATGTCTTCCGATGCTATTACGCAAGCCGAAGCTATGGCTATTGAATGCCAGACAGATCCGGGTGTCTGCGGCTGAGGGCACCCCCCCCCACCCCCCAGCCGCCACGCCGTTTAACTGGCGGATTTCAATTCCAACCTGCGTGCGTGCAAGACCGGCTCGGTATAGCCCGATGGCTGCTCGCGCCCTTTGAACACCAGATCACAGGCGGCCTGAAAGGCGATGCCGTCAAAGGCTGGTGCCATCGGTCGATAAGCCGGATCATCCGCATTCTGACGGTCTACCACTTCGGCCATACGCTGCATCGCGTCCATGACTTCACCTTCGGACACGACATCATGGTGCAGCCAGTTCGCGATATGCTGGCTGGAGATGCGGCAGGTGGCGCGATCTTCCATCAGGCCCACATCATTGATGTCAGGCACCTTGGAACAACCGACACCCTGATCCACCCAGCGCACGACATAACCCAGTATGCCTTGTGCGTTGTTTTCCACCTCGCGCAGGATCTGGTCGCGGTTCCATTTGCGGAAAGAGGCAAGTGGAATGTCCAGAAGCGCCTCGACATGTGCGCGCCGCCCGCCTTTTGCCAGCTTTTCCTGCACCTTGCGCACATCTACTTGGTGGTAATGCAGCGCATGCAAGGTAGCCGCGGTTGGTGAAGGCACCCAAGCGGTATTCGCGCCTGATTTCGGGTGCTCGATCTTGACCTCAAGCATGGCGGCCATCTGGTCTGGCATAGCCCACATGCCCTTGCCGATCTGCGCGCGCCCCATCAGGCCGCATTCCAGCCCGATATCTACATTGCGGTCCTCATAGGCCTTGATCCAGCCCTTGCGCTTGATGAAATCCTTGCGCGAGAAGGGCCCGGCTTCCATGCTGGTATGTATCTCGTCGCCGGTGCGGTCCAGAAAACCCGTGTTGATGAAGGCGACGCGGTGACGCGCGGCATGGATGCATTGTTGCAGATTGACAGTTGTGCGGCGCTCTTCATCCATCACCCCCATCTTGATCGTGTTGGCTTCAAGGCCCAGCACCTGCTCGACGCGGGCAAAAATCTCGTCTGCAAAGGCAACTTCTTCAGGGCCATGCATCTTTGGCTTGACGATATAGATAGACCCTTCGGCAGAATTGCGCGGGCCGTCGGTCTTGCGCAGATCATGCAGCGCGCAAAGCGCGGTAATCATGGCATCCATCAAGCCTTCGAATATCTCATTCCCGTCATTGTCCAGAATTGCCGGGTTTGTCATCAGATGGCCGACATTGCGCACCCAAAGCAGCGCGCGCCCCTTGAGCGTCTTGGCGCTGCCATCGGGGGCTGTGATCTCGATATCGGGGTTCAAGCGGCGCGTGACTGTCTTGCCGCCCTTTTCCAGATCGGCGCTCAGATCGCCTTTCATCAGCCCCAACCAGTTGGAATAGGCCAGCACCTTATCCTCGGCATCGACGCAGGCGACAGAATCCTCGCAATCCATGATCGCGGAAAGCGCGGATTCTGCACGCACATCTGCCATACAGGCCTGATCGCGCCCGCCAATCAGATGCGCACGATTGAAGACCAGTTCGATATGAAGCCCGTTATTAACAAGAAACACAGAGTCGGGCGCGCGCGGATCGCCCCGGTAGCCCGCGAATTTGGTTGGGTCTTCCAGCGGCTTGCCATCAACCAAAAGTGCGCCACCCTTGACATGATACAGTCGCGCATCGGCGTGGCTGTGGCCTGCAAGTGGAAAGGTCGCGTCCAGAAACACCCGAACCCGCGCCACCACACGGGCGCCGCGCCCCTGTTCATACCCGCCCGATGGGGGCATGCTGCCCATGGCGTCGGTTCCATAGAGCACATCATACAGGCTGCCCCAGCGCGCATTCGCAGCATTGAGCGCGTAGCGCGCATTGGTGATCGGCACCACAAGCTGTGCGCCTGCTATCGTCGCAATCTCTGGGTCAACCTTGGTTGTGTCGATCTGGAATGGCGAAACCTCTGGCAGCAGGTAGCCGATCTCTTCCAGAAAAGATTTATACATCTCTCGGTCATGTACCTGATTACGCCGCGCGATATGCCACTGGTCAATCTGGCGCTGAAGTCCGGCGCGCTTTTCGAGCAATGCACGGTTTTTAGGTGTCAGATCATGGATCAGCGCCGAGAAATCGCGCCAGAACCCGGCAGCGTCCAGCCCGGTTCCTTCCAGGGCTTGGGCTTCGATAAAGGTGCAGAGTGTCTGACTCACTTGCAGTTGGTCACGTTTTACCATCGTGTTCATGACTGTTCCCTTGTTCTGTGAATCTTGAGGTGTCCAAATTGTGTACAGCGGTGCACATTATTGCTCTGGGATGTGGCGACAAGCATAAAGTCTGTGATATCCACAAGAAACCCTGCATCATTTGCAGAATGCGCGGGCGTTAATCTACTGAGGGTTGAATTATTTTCTTCACGGACTTAATCTGTGCGATCTAAGGTGTAATTTAGATGGGCAAATGGTTTGACTTGGTCTATGGGCCATCCTCGCTGGAGAAGTCAGCCTGCATGACTGATGATACTTAGAGGTTCGTGATGGTGTTTGCGT
>SLAT01000097.1 GCA_007126715.1 Roseinatronobacter sp. | reverse complement strand
TGCAGCACTTCAACCTGCCGCAGCTTCAGCACGATCTCTTCGGGTTTGTCTCTCTTTCCAGCCATCTCTGGTCCTCCTGAAATGGGATAATACTATCCCAATTGGTGGACCACTTCAGTGGGGGCACTCCAGGATGCCTGCCTGTATTCTGCGCAGGCCTGAACGCAGAAAGCCTAATTTCTTCAGTGGCTCCGCGAGTTTTTCATGCGTTTAGCGTGAAGGATCACAGGCATGTAAATGCTCGAAACCATACCATTCCCTTCGAACTGTCAGGTTGGGTCAAAACTCACCCAAGGCTGGACAAAGCTCAACGCAAGGGCGCGACTTTGCTCAGCGCTCCAAGGCGCTTTCGGTATTCAAGGACATCATGCGCATTAAACCGGAAGGTGCTGCCAGAGAGGCGCGTCAGGATGCGCAAGCGCTTCAGCAGGTGAGGTGCAGCCCATCGTTATTAACGACATCGTCGCGGGTTGGACCGCTCGCGCTTGCCAGCGCTGCGCTGTGTAGCAAATTTCCAACATTTTTGTCTATCGTCATTCCCTTTTTGAACAGTTCAGATTTTTCTTGGGGCAATGCTGAGAATGTGAATGTACTGTTGCAAGACGGTTTTTGCGAGAACCGACATTGGTTTCATCAAGTGATCAAATTTCTTGCCAGATCAGGGGGGCGCTAAATTGGTACCAAAGCGTATGCAAGAGGATAGGTGGACCTAGATGGACCTAAGCTCTCTAAAGAGAGTGAACGTGAAATTTAGTAAAACAGACATCTAAACCTCTTACCTATGTTGGTAAATTGATAGTAAGGTCACAAAATAGCGGAGTGGTGGTAGGCATGGTGATACATTCAGATGCGGAATCTCAAGCGCATGAAATTTTGCGAATTCTAATCGTAGATGATCATTTACTTGTTTCTGACATGCTCTCAGCTGCACTAGGTGCGGAGGAGGGGTTTGTGGCAGAAACAGTTGGAACAGTAGATGACGCGATTTCAAGAATTTCGGACGTTGGTCGTTTTGATGCGGTGTTGCTGGATTACGAAGTACCCGGCATGGACGGGTTGAACGGGCTGCGACGGCTGCTTGAGGCAAACTCAGGCGCTGTGGCGCTATTCTCTGGTGTGGCAAACCGTGCAGTCGTGGAGCGGGCGATTGATGCAGGCGCGGGCGGTTTTATTCCCAAGACCCTGCCATTGAGAACGCTGAAGCACGCCATTCACCTGATAGCGGACGGCGAATTGTACCTTCCTGGCGAATTCATGCGCCGTGCGTCTGAAGGGACAGAGGGGGATCTGGGGCTGAAACCGCGCGAAATGCGCGTGCTTGGGTTCCTGTGTGAGGGGATGCAGAACAAGGAAATTGGTCGAGAGATTGGCGTGGATGAGACGATCATCAAGATGGATGTGAAGTCTATCTGTCGCAAGCTCGGTGTCAGAAACCGCACTCAGGTTGTAATTGAGTCGATGAAGCGTGGTTTGCTCTGACGACGACTTATCTTGTTCGTACCCTTAGAAGTTTAATGAATTTTTTACGAGTGATGCAATGGACAATAACCCGGATATGGCCCCGGAGGGCCTTCTGTATGATGGCGATTGTGCCAGCTTTCGCGCTGCCTCTGCGGTCGCGACCCAGCCTGATACGGAATCGGCATTTCAAGATATCCTTGCCCAGTTGTCCTTTGACGGTGCCGATCCGCCAGATTTCGTGACCTTGCACTATGGCGCCGCGCGTCCTGCACAATCTGTCTGGGAAAATGCCACGGCAGTATTTGGTGATACGGCACTTCACGGCGGGTCGTCCTGTCTGGGTGTGATGAGCGAAAAAGGCGCCGCGATCGAGAATGGCGATGCTCTCGGGGTCTTTGCAATATGGGATAGGGATGGCGCATATGGCACAGGGGCGTGCCCCTTGGGCCAGTCACCGCGCAAGGCGGCTGCGATTGCCACGCGCGCGGCGCTGCAACAGGCCGATCGCATGGGCGAGGCACCCGAACTTGTCTGGCTGACCGCCGCACCGGGGCATGAAGAAGCGGTACTGCAAGGCATAAAAGATGTTATTGGTGCGCCAGCATTGATTGTCGGAGGCAGCTCTGCCGATAATGACGTCAGCGGAGGATGGAGCCAGTTCACCGCACAGGGCGCACATACGGAGTCGGTGGTGGTGTCGGTATTGTTCCCCTCGGTGCCGATTGGCTGCTCATTCGAGAGCGGCTATGCCCCGACAGAGCAGCGCGGCAAGATTACCCGCGCGGAGGGGCGCAGCGTCTACAGCATTGATGGACGGCCAGCCGCCGAAGTTTACGCCGAGTGGACAAAAGGTAGCGTTCCGGTTCCCCCTGAGGGAAGTGCTTCGATACTTGCGCAGTCGACCCTGTTTCCCCTGGGCCGCAGATTGACCGAATTGGATGGCATTGATTTTCACATTCTGGCGCATCCCGCTGTCGGCCACGCCGATGGAAAACTTGATCTATTCGCCGATCTGCCAGAAGGTCAGACAGTCTGGTTGATGCCGGGGTCGCAAGATAGCTTGGTTGAACGTGCAGGGCGGATCGCGGCGAAAAGTTATCGAGAGGTTCCTCAGGGTGTTTCCGGGGCGTTAATGATTTATTGTGGCGGGTGTATGCTTTCAGTGACGGAGCGCATGAACGAAGTCG
>SLAT01000355.1 GCA_007126715.1 Roseinatronobacter sp. | reverse complement strand
TGCCTTGCAGCAAGAAGGCGATCTTCGTGCCCGCATCTCGACGGGTTATGACATGTCCGGCGTCGATCTTGGCGCGTCCATCGCCTCTGATGGGGTCTGCCTGACTGTCGTGACAAAGGGGCCGGACTGGTACGAGGTACAGGTCTCTGCCGAAACGGTTTCAAAAACGAACCTGGGCCGATGGAAACCCGGCCAACGTGTCAATCTGGAGCGCGCGCTGAAGGTCGGGGATGAATTGGGCGGTCATATCGTCTCGGGCCATGTGGATGGTGTGGCCGAAGTTGTCGGACTGCAACACGAGGGCGGCAGTACAAGGCTGAAATTTCGTGCGCCGGACCATCTGGCGGGGTTCATCGCGCCCAAGGGCTCTGTCGCGCTGGATGGCACGTCGCTTACAGTGAACGAGGTGTCTGGTGCCGAATTTGGCGTCAATCTCATCCCGCATACCAAGCAGGTGACGACCTGGGGCGATGTGGCGCTGGGGGATCTTATCAACCTGGAGATAGACACGCTTGCACGCTATGTTGCGCGCCTGCGCGACTGGGAGCGTCATCTGTCTACAGCGTGATGGACATCATGTCCGGCGGCGGCGTATGATTGCGGCAAAACAAGGCGTATCATGACCGACGCATTCGACAGTGACGACAGCGTATCCGCACGGCGCGACGCCGAGGCGCTGATCGTCGATGTGGACGGGTTTGAGGGCCCGCTTGATCTGTTATTGACCCTGTCACGGACCCAGAAAGTCGATTTGCGGCGCATATCTGTGTTGCATCTGGCCGAACAGTATCTGGGTTTTGTTGAACGCGCACGGGCCTTGCGGATTGAACTGGCAGCCGATTATCTGGTGATGGCAGCTTGGCTGGCCTATCTGAAATCACGGCTTCTGTTGCCGCCAGACCCTACCGAAGAAGGGCCAAGCGGGGCTGAACTGGCGGCGCATCTGGCCTTTCAGTTGGAGCGACTTCAAGCCATGAGAGAGGCAGCAGCGCGTCTGATGGGACGCGACCAGAAGGGGCGCGATTTCTTTGCGCGCGGTGCGCCCGAAGCATTGGGGATCAGTCGAAAAACGGTGTTTGAGGCCAGTTTGCTGGACCTGATGCGCGCCTATGCTAGGCTGCGCACGCGCGATGAATTCAGGCCCTATGCTTTTGACCGATCTGATATCTATCCATATGAGGCCGCGCTGGAACGTTTGTCGCGACTGGTGCCGGGGGCAGGGGACTGGACCAGCCTACAGTCCTATCTGCCCGAAGGCTGGCGCGGCGCCCCTGCACGCAAGCGTTCTGCGATTGCATCAACCTTTGCGGCCACACTGGAACTGGCAAAGCAGGGTCAAATTGAATTGCGACAGACCGATACTTTTGCGCCCCTGCATTTACGGCGCAAGGCCGGTCAGTGAGAGTAACGATGATTGAAGATTTTCCAGAACCGTCCCCCCATGTGACCACCGAGACTGACAGCCCAAGCCTGTTTGCCGCCCCGCCGCTGGCCGAGCAAGAGCGTATGATCGAGGCGATCCTGTTCGCCAGTTCGGAACCTGTGACGCTGGCGCAGATATCCGAAAGGTTGCCCCAGGGCTGCGATGCGGCCGAGGTGCTGGTGCATTTGCGGTCGCGCTACGCTGGGCGCGGGGTCAATCTGCTGCGGATCGGCGATGCTTATGCCTTGCGGACAGCGCCGGATCTGGCATGGCTTATGCAGACCGAACGTGTGGAAACGCGCAAATTGTCGCGCGCCGCGATCGAAACACTGGCCATCATCGCCTATCACCAGCCTGTCACCCGCGCCGAGATCGAAGAGATACGTGGTGTGGCGGTATCTCGCGGGACGATAGATCAGTTGCTGGAACTGGAGTGGATCAGACTGGGGCGCCGCCGCATGACGCCGGGCCGGCCAGTCACCTTCGTCGTGACCGAAGAGTTTCTGGATCATTTCGGACTGGAAAGCGCCCGCGACCTGCCGGGGTTGAAGGAATTGCGCGAAGCGGGTCTGCTGGACAGCCGACCCCCACCTGGTCAGAGCGCTTTGCCCGATGACGAGGCAGAAGATGGGCCAGAACAGGGCCAATCGGAACTGTTCGAGGATTGAGTCCTTGTAGCTTCGCAGATGTCGCACTAGCTTTTCGCTGATACCACAAACCTGTCAGGACCATTATGCCAATCCGCAACCGTTTTGCTGAACTGCTGCCCGAAATCACCGCGTGGCGGCGCGACTTCCACGCGCATCCCGAACTGCATTTCGAATGCCACCGCACGGCCAGTATGGTTGCCGATAAACTGCGCGAATTCGGTTGTGACGAAGTTGTGGAAGGGATCGCTGTCACGGGTCTGGTGGGGCTGATCCACGGGCGCAGCCGTGCGAGCGGTCGGGTTGTGGGGCTGCGCGCCGATATGGATGCTCTGCCGATCACCGAGGCGACGGGCAAGCCCTATGCGTCCATTCATCATGGCAAGATGCATGCTTGCGGCCATGACGGGCATACGGCCATGTTGCTGGGGGCGGCAAAATACCTGTGCGAGACGCGCAATTTTGACGGGACGGTGGCGGTCATCTTCCAGCCTGCCGAAGAAGGCGGGGCAGGGGCCAAGGTCATGTGCGATGCTGGCCTGATGGAGCGTTTTGACATTCAGGAAGTTTACGGCATGCA
>SLAT01000274.1 GCA_007126715.1 Roseinatronobacter sp. | reverse complement strand
TCTCGGCCTGCCAGTCGGCCAAGACCTGATACGGACTATTGGCCAGTTCTGCATCGGTCTTTGCCAAAGCTGCATAGACCATCGGCAGCTCATGCGCATTGGTGCCAATCGCCTCGACCTCGCGGCGCATTGCGATCAGGCAGTTGGACGTACCCGCAAAACCCGAACCCAACCCTTCCATCATGGCCTGAACGCACCAGTCCTGCCACAGAAAGGAATGCCGCCGCCGTGTTCCGAAATCTGCAATACGGACACCGTCCAGCCCTTGCAACTGCTCGATCTTTTCCCACACACGGGTCATGGCACGCGCGTAAAGCACCTGCAATTCAAAGCGCTTCATCCGGCCCAGCACAGCCCGAGAGCGTAATTCCATCAGCACCGCCAGTGCAGGGATTTCCCATAGCATCGCCTCGCACCATGTGCCCTGAAAGGTCAGTTCATACTGATCGCCCACACGCTCCAGATGATAGGGGGGCAGGCGGAAATTCTCGAACCATTCCATGAAATCCGGGCGGAACATCTGGCGCTTGCCGTAAAAGGTGTTGCCGCGCAAAAAGGTGGATTCGCCGCGCGACAGCGACAGCGCGCGGATATGGTCCAACTGTTCGCGCAACTCCCCCTCGTCGATAAGATTTGCCAAGGGGATATGCGTGGCGCGGTTTATCAGGCTGAATGTCACCTGCGTATGCGGGTGATTGGTAAAAACTGACTGGCACATCAGCAGCTTGTAGAAATCGGTATCGATCAAGGACCGGATGATCGGGTCCATTTTCCAGCGGTGGTTATAAACGCGGGTTGCAATATCCATCGGTTATACCAGCGTCACACCTGCCGCGCGCATCGCATCCTGCGCCTGCGCCATTGACCCGTCATGATCTATGCCGCGGCACAGATCACTTAACACGCGCACGCTGAAACCCAGCCTTGCCGCATCCATCGCTGACCATGCCACGCAGAAATCAGTCGCCAGCCCGACAAATTCCAGTTGGGTCAGGCCTCGGCTGCGCAAATATCCTTCCAGCCCCGTGGGGGTGCTCTGGTCGTTTTCGAAAAAGGCCGAATAGCTGTCAATCTCTCGCCGGAACCCTTTGCGGAGAAACAGGTCGGCGTTGTCCGTGTCCAGATCGGGGTGAAACTGCGCACCCGCTGTCCCTTGCACGCAATGATCCGGCCACAAGACCTGTGGCCCATAGGGCATGTCGATCACCTCCAGCGGGGCGCGGCCTGAGTGCTGGCTTGCGAAAGACGAATGTCGCGGCGGGTGCCAGTCCTGCGTCAGGATCACGGCACTGGCCCCGACCATCCGCGCGTTGATACCCGCGACGATCTGGTCGCCGTCGGCCACGGCCAGCGCACCACCGGGGCAAAAGTCGTTCTGCATATCGATGACGATCAAGGCGTGGTTCATGGCGCGGCCCTCCTGCATAGTGCAAGGGCTAAGGGGCGCAGGCGCTGGCGTCAATCCTCCTCTCTTGCGCGGGCGCGCAGGGCGCAGTAAAGCACGGATATGTTGACCGTTGCAGCACTTTACCATTTCACCCGGTTTGATGACCCCACCGCCTTGCGCGCCCCCTTGCTGGCGCTGGCGGAAAAGCATGGCATCAGAGGCTCGCTTCTTTTGGCGCGTGAGGGGATCAATGGCACAATCGCTGGCACACGCGACGGTATTGATGCGGTTCTGGCCCATATTCGCGCGCTTCCCGGATGTGCCGGGTTGGAATGGAAGGAAAGCCACGCCGAAACCATGCCATTCGGACGGCTGAAAGTGCGCCTGAAACGCGAGATTGTCACCATGGGCCAGCCCGATGTGGACCCGCGTGCGCGTGTCGGCCATTATGTGGCGCCCGAAGACTGGAATGACCTGATCTCCGCGCCAGATGTCGCCGTGATCGACACCCGCAACGATTATGAAGTTGCCATTGGCACGTTCGAGGGGGCGATAGACCCCGGCACACGGTCTTTCGGTGAATTTCCGCAATGGTGGAAAGAGAACAAGCACCGGTTTCATAACAAGCGCATCGCCATGTTCTGCACCGGCGGCATTCGCTGCGAGAAATCGACAAATTACCTGTTGGGTCAGGGCGTCGAGGATGTCTTTCACCTCAAAGGCGGTATTCTGAAGTATCTTGAAGAGGTGCCGGAAGACAAAAGCATGTGGAACGGGGCCTGTTTCGTGTTTGATCAAAGGGTATCGGTCGAACACGGGTTGAAGCCCGGACCACATATCATGTGCCACGCCTGCCGCCGCCCCCTATGGCCCGAAGATCGCGACCGCCCAGAATATGAAGCGGGTGTGCAATGCCATTTATGCGTAGATGAATTTTCCCCCCAACGCCGAGAGGCATTCCGCGAGCGCCAGCGCCAGATTCAACTGACACGCGCGCGCGGATACGAACACCTTGGACAGCGAAAAAAGCAGGATCAAACGCGATAGATCCGCCGCAGGAGACAAGGCGAATACGTTTAGACGCAACTTGACGATACATCTGGCTTTATTGAAGGATTGGTGTTTGCATGATGCGGTATTTTTTTAAGTTTTGACTGGAGCAATCGTGGCCGATCTTTCAGCACCTTCCGTCGGCGTGGTAATCCGCACCAAAGACCGTCCTGTTTTTGTGAAACGCGCACTTGCGAGTGTCATGGCGCAGGTGCATCGGAATTTCCATATCGTTCTGGTCAATGATGGCGGTGACATCGGTCAACTTCGCGCAGCCATTGCTTCGGATGGCAACCTATCCGTGCCCGAAGACCGCTTTACACTGCTTGACCTGACTCCCGGCCAAGGGCGTTCGGCTGCATTCAATCGCGGCGTTGAAGCGCTGGGCACCGAATTTGTCACCTGCCTCGATGATGATGACACATGGGACGCTGACTTCATGTCGGCTCTGCTGGTCTTTTTCGCTGACACGGCCCCTTCGGTGCCGGAATTGGGCGGGGTCGGCGCGCGGGTAACCGCTTTGAAAGAAGAGATCATAGGCACCGGGCCGGATGCGGAAATCCGTGTCATCGGCGAAGACAGCCTGCCGCCCGCATTCCATCGAAGCGAATTCTTCCTCAATGCTCTGGCCTATGCGTGCTATCGGCAGGATATCTATCCAGTGCAATGGATGATGCGCCGCGACGCTGTGCTACAGGTCGGCGGATTTCCGGAAAACTTTGATGTCATGGAAGACCGCGCCTTCATGAACCGCTTTTTGTCGCGCTGGCGTCTCGCTATTCTTGACAGACCGCTTGCATACCATCACCGCCGCGAGCAGCGGGCCGAGGACCGAACCCGCAATGTGCTGCTGAACACACTCGACAACCCCTCCTATGACTGGCGCTATTTCGCGGATCTGGCGAAACCTCCAATTGATCTGCAGGAAAACTCGGTGCAGGCCGGGCTTGTACTCAGTATTGCCTCTGACCTGCTGAGTGAGGTGAATTATGAAACCAGCGCGATCTGGCAAAAGGTCGATGGAGAAATGCGCGCATTGCGTGCGCAGCTTTCAGAAGACAGACACACGATGCTCCAGAAACTGGAAAGAGCATTGGCAAATGGCGCCCCGGCACAGGCGGACACGGCAAGAACAGCTGGCCCGGCCGTCCAGCCCGACAGGTCTGCCACATCTCCCTCGGCGGTGTTCGACATTTGGGGTGTTTTTTCGAAAGAAGAACATGCGCAATATATTACACCCAATGCTCCTTTCGCCCAGCGTATGAACCTTTCGATCAATGCCTCGCAATACGGGCTATTGCTGCATGTCGCGCCTTACAGACGCAAGATGGTGCTTCAGATCGCGGATACTGATGACTGGGCCGCGCTGGAGTTGCGCCTTGATGGGCTTGTCCCCGTCAGTCAGGGGCTGCGATGCCGCATCGAGATTGATACGAACGAAGATTACCTGTTCGAGACGGCCTTGCAGCATGGTTTCAGCACCGTGTCGGGCGAAGTCCGCCACGAATGCGGTGGCTTTGAAGTGCATTCATGCGATGCAAGCACGGGCGGCATGATCTCGCGCGATATTCCTGCGCAATGGCTGCATAGTGTTATTCAGCCAAAATTCTCGATCATCTTTCCACGGCGCTGCCAGAACTTCCGATTCATTTGTACCAATCTTGTGCTAGAGCCACTTGAGCGAGTTTGACAGCAAGCAGCAACAGCCATATCGTGCCGGAAAATTTATAGAACGGGTCAGACATGGTGCCTGAACAGATACCAGAGTTTGCCGTCCAAACGGACCGCGGCGCGGATGTGTTCCGGCGTGTCGAGACATCGAACGAGCGCCGCCACCATTACGAATGTATCGCAACAGTTATTCCGGCAGATGCTGCGCCGCAGGTTCTGGCCTATCATCAGGACGCACGCCAGAACCCCGAACGCATGATTGCGGCTGCGACACGCTTGCGCGAGACGTCCATGCTTGCACATATGCATTCTCTGGGCGACCCGCGCAGCTACCCTTTGCCAGACACTCCCCGCGCGGCGCTTGATCTGCTGCTGTATCTTGATTTCTTCCGCCAGTGGCAGATCAAGGAGCTTGAAATTACACGGATCACAAACCTGATCCAGTCTGGCGGGACACTGAAACCGCCAGATATCTCTCGACTTTTCAGGTTGCTGCTGGATTATAACCAGCTTTCACAGGCCCAGTTTTTTATCAAGGCATTCCTGCCCTATCTTTTGCATATTTCGCATGAGAAGAAAGATGACAGATGGCAGAATGCGGCATATTCTTTGCGAATGGTAGGCGATTTGCAACTGCGCGACGGGCAGGCAATGTCGTCGTTGAAATCTTACGAGGCATCCATCGCTTTGGGCGATAACGCATTCCGGCGCGGTCTTGCGGTTCAGGCGGCCTTTGCCGCTGGAGACAGGGACGCCACGCTGCGCCACCTGGAAAGTTACGAGCGCCAGTGGCGATTGCCTGAACCGCTTATCGAGATAAAAGCCGCTATCATTTCCTCTGAGCCCGGAGAAATTATTTGACAAGCATGAACCGCGAAAATTGTGCTGATATCCTGTGTATCGGCTCTCAGAAAGCCTCCACAAGCTGGTTGCACCATGTGTTGAATGCGCATCCATTGACCTATTCCTTCCCGAATTCTGAACCTGTCACCTCGACAACGAAAGAGGCGCATTTCTGGGACTGGAACCACCATCGCGGCGCAGACTGGTATCGCGAGTTGCTGAGGCCACCGGAACCAGAACGGCTGTCGATGGATTTTACGCCCGAATATTCCATGATGTCGGACAAACAGATTGCGGAATGCAAGCGACTGAACCCAAGCGCGCGGGTCATCTATGTGCTGCGCGACCCTTTGGCGCGCGCCATCTCGGCCTTGCGGATGCATACCTTGTGGCGAAGCGAGGGCAAAGATGCCGAGCAGGTCGAAATCTCTTTTGACGACGGATTTCTAAACCTTATCAAAGAAGCACGCGTTTTCGAGATGAGTTCCTATGTCGCGAATTACCGGCGTTGGGCCAATCAATATGACAATATCCTTGTTCTGAACTACGAGGACATCGTCGCAGACGCTGACTCCATGATCCGGAAGGTCTATGCGCATTGCGGGCTGGATGTGGACGCGATGCCACAAGACGCCCGTGCCGAGTTCGACAAGCGGATGCAAAAGCGGGTCTGGGCCAGCGTGCCTTATTCTGTCGACCGGGATGCAAAATATTTTCTGTATGGCTGGCTTTGGCCGAAACGACAGGCTTGCGAAAAAGAGTTCGGGATAAAATTCCAAGAGTATCGTGATGTGCTTGGCAGCGGTGCCTGAACCGCAGGCGGGAAAATGACGGCGCCACCCATCGCGCGCGCAATCCTCGCGCAGAACCTGTGGCATGCGCCTTTGTCGGATCCTGCGGAACCTGCACAGGAATTACTTGATGCGCTGCGCGCTGGCGCGACTTATGATGATGTGAAATCCGGCTTGCAGCGGCTTGTGCAATTTGACCTGCCCGGTGCACAAATATCCGCGCAAGCACAGGCGCGTTGGCCGAATTCCATCGACATGGCTCTGCTGGCCTTCGATCTGGCGCCTGCAGTGGAAAAAGACGCTGCACTTGCGGTGCTGCAGGACTGCGTTATCCAGCAAAACCGCCGCCGCGCCGCGCTGGCAGGGGCCTATCTGCGCGCCAATCTTCCCGAACGCGCACAAGACGTGCTTAACAGGATTGACCCCACCTCCGGCACCGCCGCCGAGGATATCCGACGCCGCGCCAAGCTTGCACTGGAGTTTGGCGATTTCAAGCGCGCTCAGGCAGATATTGACTGCCTTGGCAGTCAAACGCCCCCTCTCGCCGCCGAACTGCTTCAGATGCAACTGTGCTATCGGCGCGACGGCGCGCGCGCGCTTCATTCATGGCTGAAACGCCAGTCCGACCCTTCGGCCGCCATATGGCAAAGTGCTTTTCATATCTTCGTTTCCGAAGGGGATTTTGAGCAGGCTCCGCTGGCCCTCGCCAAATGGCAGAGCAGTCCGCAAGCAAATCCCGCATTGCTCAGCCGGGCACAGACACGGCTGGCCCTGGAATGCGGTGATGAACAAGGCGCAAGGGTGCTGCTGGACGATAGGCTGCGCGGATACGACCCGTGGCAATGGACGGCGGCAGACCATGTGCAATGGCTGCGTTACGGGCAGTTGGCGCAGCATGACCCTGCGACTTTGCTGGACCATGCACGCGCGGCCTGTCGCCTCCATACCCGCCATAACTGGTTGCACCACCTGTGTCGTCACCTGCGCGAAGCGGTCGAGGACTGGCGAATTCTGGAAAAAGACAGGACCGCCACATCTGACAATCTTGAGGCCGCATTGATTAGCGCCCGCGCAGCCTTGCGCATGGGCCTATCCGGTCAGGCAGCGGTTGTGCTGGCGCGGGCACAGCGCTGTGCATCCACGTCATTGCAGCGCAGCCGCCTGATGTCGGTGCGTGCCGAAGCATTCTGGATGGCAGGACGCATTCGTGCTGCAATAAAGGCACAACAGGCCGCTTATGCAGATGCCGCGGGTGCTGCTCAAAAGGCCGACACCACGTTTTTAGGCGCGGAACTCAACTTGCTGGCAGGCAATCCCACGAATGCCGAAGTGATGCTTGCGCCAATTGCACAGACATTCCCCAAGCGCATGGCACTGCCCCTGACGCAGGCACGGATCGCCTTCATGCAGGGTGATTTTACCACGGCGATGGCAGAGCACGCGCGCTTCAACAGCCTTAAGCTGGCGCAGACTGGCATACCTGCCCCGCCGGATGTGCGCGACCGCATTGCGGAAGATGCATATGCCGCCGCGCAGGGCGTTGAGGCGGCTTTCGCGTCCGGGCTGTCCCTTGCAAAAAGTGTCGCGCAAGCGGGCATTGAGCGCGTCATTGCTGCGCCCGGACTGTCGGCCTGCCTGTTGCACCGCGCGCATATGCGGGGGGAGTTGCCATTCCAGCCGGACAGCACAGCGCATATTCCCCGTCAAATTGCGCATTACTGGCAAGGCCCGGATGGCCCAGCGATTGCGCGCGCCCGCGCGCGATGGGCGCGCCTGCATCCGGGCTTTCGCCAGCATTTGTTCGATGATGAAACAGCGACCGGATGGTTATACCAGAATTTTGGTCCAGACATGGCGAGGCGGTTTCAGGGCCTCGGCCAAGCTGCCTTGCGCGCGGATATGTTCCGGCTGTGCTGGATCGTTCAACAGGGCGGGATTTTTGCTGATCTGGACGAATACCCGCGCATCCCCGTCACCCCTTGGCTAGAGGGTGCGCGCGCAGTTCTGGTTGTCGAGCGCGGCTTTGGTACAATTGCCAACAACTTCCTTGCAGCAGAACCGAACCATCCCGTTTGCGCCATGGCGCTGGACTTTGTCTGCACGGCTTTGGACAACTCGGATGCGCCTTATGCGTGGTGGCATAGCGGCCCCGCCCAGTGGACGCGCGCCGCCTTTGCGCATCTCGTGCGGGATGAGGGTACGGACATACGCCTGCTGTCGCAGGGGCAATATTGTCGCCGTGTTGCAACCAATCTGCCCTATCCGCATAAACGCAGCCCGGATCACTGGCGGTAGCGGCCCTCAGGTGCTGTTGTGGCGGGGTTTTACGTCCTGTCGCTCTAACCCGCGCGGGCTCAAGGATGTCAGCCGACTAGAAATCTGTCGGCGCGCCCCCTTCTGCCTTGCGGCGCTCCACAAAATCGCGCAACTCGTCGCGTATGCCCGCATCCATTGGCGGCGGGCTGAAGCTGTCGACGATGTTGCGGTAAATTCGGTGGGCGCGGGTTATCGTGTCAGTCGCGCCGTCACGTTCCCATGCCTCAAAATTGCGCCAGTCCGAAGCGATGGGGGAATAGAAGGCAGTCTCGTATCGCTCTCGTGTGTGCTGCACCCCGAAGAAATGCCCGCCAGAGCCGACCTCTCGAATCGCATCCAGTGCAAGGTCATCAGGCGTGGTCGCGCTTAGCACCGGGTCGAAATACCGTTGGATCATTTGCAGCATCTCGCAATCCATCACGAATTTCTCGGGGCTGGCCATCAGCCCCCCCTCTAGCCAGCCCGCCGCATGATAGACGATATTGGACCCCGATTGCACTGCCGCCCACAGGCTGTTGCAGGTCTCCCACATGGCCTGTGCGTCAGGAATATTGGCCGTGCACACCCCCGAGGAACGCATCGGCAAGCGATAATGGCGGGCCAGTTGGCCCGTCATCTGGGTCGCACGCATATATTCCGGAGTGCCAAAGGCAGGCGCACCCGAACGCATATCGACATTCGAGGTGAAAGTGCCGATCACAACAGGCGCGCCGGGCGCGGCATATTGGATCAGTGCAATGGCACATAGCGCCTCGGCCAATGATTGCGCGACGGCCCCTGCCATCGTGACAGGGGCCATCGCGCCCGCAAGCGTAAAGGGGGTGACGATCACCGGCTGACCGCGCCGCGCCATCCTGAGTGCGCCGTCGATCATGGGGAAATCATGGCGCAGCGGCGAGACAGAGTTGATATTCGTGAACATGCGCGGTGCGGCATCAAACTCTGCATGGCTCAGCCCGCCCGCGATGCGCACCATTTCCATCGCATCCTCAACCCGCTCTCGCCCAAGGCTGTAGGCGTGAACGACTTTGTCTGTCAGCAGCAATTTCTGTTCAATACAGTCCAGATGACGGATTGAGGGGTGAATATCGACCGGCTCTACCGGATAGCCGCCCACCAGATGAATGCAGTTGAACGCCTGTGTCAGCATCAGAAATTCGCGGTAACTCTCATAATCGCCTGTGCGTTTGCCGCGTAGCATGTCCCATGTCGCAGGCGGAGATGAGACGTTGACGAAGGCCATATGCGCCCCGCCAATCGGAACAGTGCGCACCGGGTTGCGCGGAGTTATGGTAAAACTGGCAGGTGCGCGGGCCAGCATTTCCATGACGAAATCGGCATCCATGCGGACATTGGCCCCCTCGACCCGGCAGCCTGCGTGCCGAAACAGGGCCAAAGCCTCGTCATTCAGGAATTCGACGCCAATTTCAGCCAGAATATACAGCGCAGCCTGATGGATCGCCTCGACCCCGTCTTCTCGCAAGGGGGCTGTTGGCTGATCGGTATTGCTGGGCACGGACCACGGCATCTGGTCCAGCCGGAAGCTATCGCTGCGCCGCGCATTGCCCCCGCGCCCGCCATGGCGGCGGGGGCGCTCGGGTGCGGGGTGATCCATTGCCATAGGGGCCTCCGTGCCTGTGCCATTCTAAGAACGCTAGCGAGGTCAGGGGGCCGGCGACAAGCGGAGTGTTGTCAGCAGGGGTGTCGTGTTGGGGGAACGGCGGTAAAGGGGGGGGTGTGGACGGTCGATGGAAGCGCGAAGTCGCGCAGCGTCGGGCCGCGGTGCGGCGATGCTCACCTAAATCTATAGCGCTTTATGCTGGCCAAATCCGCGAAAGATCAAAGCTGTGCGCTGGCGGCAACCCAATCGCCGTGCCGTGGGGGCGGCCCGGCGATGCGCGGCGGCCTTCGGCCTTTACTCCGCGCATTTAAAAACACCTCAACGGCAAATTTGTCCCTAATGCTGCCCGCCCCCACTCACACCGCCCTTAACCCACGCACCCAATCTGCCGCTTCATGGGCGTGAACTTCAGCCGCGCGAATATGCCCATCAAACCCTTGCGCAAGGTCACGGATCAACCGCTTGGACCGGATCAACAGATACACCTCGCCCGCGTAAACGGCCGCGCGGTGATAGCCAAACAAGGTCATGGGCGGGGCAAACCGCTTGCGACCATCGAACAGATACATGCGAAACGACGGATAAAGCTCGTCCACCGTCTGCGCGATATAGTCCAACTGCTTTTGCCGCACAGCCGCAGGCAAGCCGCGCCAGACGC
>SLAT01000326.1 GCA_007126715.1 Roseinatronobacter sp. | reverse complement strand
TGGTGGCGCGATTATGGGTCTGGCCGATAATCTGGGCGGGACAGCGACATTCCTGAATCTTGTCGAAGGGCAAGGCACGACAACGATGGAAAGCAAGACCAACTTCCTACGCTCTGTCGCGATTGGAGAGACGCTGACGACCGAAACCACCCCGCTTCACCGCGGGCGCAAAACCCATGTCTGGCAAACACGGCTGATCCGCAGTGACGGCAAACTGGCAGCAGTTGTTATCCAGACCCAGATGATCCTGAGCGCGGCACAAGACTGAGACAGGTGCCGGTCGCCCTCTTGGCTGGCGGCATGTCTGTCCGATAGGAAAAAACCTGCCGAACTGCGCACCCGAATGGGTGCGAATCCGCCGACACAAGACTGTGACCCCCCGCCCTACTATGATGATTGGCCCAACTGGCATAGAGGCCCGGTCGATGGAAACGATCCCGGAGTTATTCATGCCATTCGAAGCCCCGCGCCCTGTCCTTGACAGGCGAACATTCCTGTTCGGTGCTACAGCCGCCGCATCCTGCCTGACTGCCAGCCCCGGATTGGCCTTGCCATTTCTGCGCAGGGCGCAGCCTGAACCAACTGGTGCGCCGCGCAGCCTGATGATGATCCATCAGCAAACTGAGGAAGTGTTCAACGAGGTCTATTTTGATGGCACTATCTACGATCTGGATGCGCTAGGGCGCTTTGCGCATTTCGCCCGCGATCTGCGCACCAATGAGGTGGGCGAAATGAACCCCCATCTTCTAGATCTGGCATCCGATATCCAGCATCTCGCCGGGGCAGATGCGCCATTGATCCTGACACATGGCTTCCGGTCATCATCGCGAAATATTCGTGGCGGTGCCTCGAATTCGCACCACCTGCATGGGCAGGCGCTGGATATCGCGCATCACAGCCTGAGCGTGGGCGCCTTACATCAGCATGCCGTGAAAATAGGCCGTGGCGGGCTTGGGCGTTATTCGACCTTTATTCACATCGACATTGGTGAGACGCGCCGCTGGTAGGGCGCCCGCGCCTTTGCGGCACACGCGGTCACAAGCCGCTAGATTTCTGTGTTCAGGAATGCGAAATGCCGCGGACAGGCATCAATATGCCGCTGTGCGGCGTGTCGGTTTCAGCATCTGGGGCATGTTGGCTTTACGCAACATAGCCACAAGGCCGCGCCACATGTCCAATGATCCGCTTTTGCAGCCCTACCGCCTGAAGCACCTGACCCTGCGCAACCGGATCATGACCACGGCGCATGAACCCGCCTATCCCGAAGACGGCATGCCCAAGGACCGCTACCGCGCCTATCATGAGGTCCGCGCAAAGGCCGGAGTGGCGCTGACAATGACCGCCGGGTCAGCCGCCGTGTCGCGCAATTCGCCACCCGTGTTCAATAACATCCTCGCCTATAAGGATGAGGTTGTGCCCTGGATCAAGCGGCTGACCAATGCCTGCCATGAACATGGCTGCGCGGTCATGATCCAGTTAACACATCTGGGGCGGCGCACACATTGGGCCAAGGGCGACTGGCTGACCGCCGTCAGCCCCAGCCATCAGCGCGAAGCCGCGCACCGCGCCTTTCCCAAACAATTGGAAGACTGGGACATTGCCCGCATCATCACCGATTATGCCGATGCCGCCGAACGCATGAAGGCAGGCGGCATGGATGGGATCGAATTGCAGGCTTACGGCCATTTGATGGACCAGTTCTGGTCGCCCCTGACCAACACGCTGGACGGCCCCTATGGTGGCGATCTGGATAACCGCCTGCGCTTCACTTGGGATGTGCTGGACGCAATCCGCGCGCGGGTGGGCGATGAGTTTATCGTGGGCATTCGCTACACTGCGGATGAAACGCTTGAAGGTGGAATCTCCGTCGCCGAGGGGCTGGAAATCTCGCACAAGCTGGCAAACAGCGGCAAGGTCGATTTCCTGAATGTCATTCGCGGCCATATCGACACCGACGCGGGCCTGACGGATGTGATTCCGGTGCAGGGCATGCCATCCGCCCCGCATCTGGATTTCGCAGGCACGATCCGGCGCGAGACAGGTATGCCCACCTTTCACGCCGCGCGCATTCCAGATGTGGCAACCGCGCGACATGCCGTCGCCTCTGGCCTGTTGGATATGGTGGGGATGACCCGCGCGCATATGGCCGACCCGATGATCGTGCAAAAGATCATTGAAGGGCGAGAGCATGACATTCGCCCCTGTGTCGGCGCAAATTACTGCCTTGACCGGATTTATGCTGCTGGTGATGCGCTGTGCCTGCACAACCCCGCGACGGGCCGCGAATTGACCATTCCGCATGAGGTGGAACCCGCCCCTGTCTGCAAGAAGGTCGTGGTTGTCGGCGCAGGTCCGGCAGGGGTAGAAGCCGCGCGCGTGGCAGCCGAACGCGGGCATGACGTGGTGGTGTTCGAGGCCCAGCCAGACCCCGGCGGGCAAATCCGCCTGACTGCCCAAAGCCCGCGCCGCCGCGAGATGATCGGCATTATCGACTGGCGCATGGCCCAATGTGCCGCGCGCGATGTGGTGTTTCACTTCAACACCTATGCCGAGGCGGCTGACGTCACCGCCCTGAACCCCGATGTCGTCATCATCGCTACAGGTGGTCTGCCCCATACCGAGGTTTGCGCCACTGGCAACGCCCATGTCGTCAGTTCATGGGATATTATCGCGGGTGATGTGAAACCGGGCGCGCGCGTTCTGGTCTATGATGATGCGGGCGATCATGCCGGTCTGCAAGCGGCAGAAGTTATTGCCAAAACCGGCGCACATGTCGAAATCATGACCCCGGACCGCAGCTTCGCCCCCGATGTTATGGCGATGAATCTGGTGCCCTATATGCGCAGCCTGCAAGAACTGGACACACGCTTTACCGTCACTTACCGCCTGCGCGATGTGGTAAAATCGGGCAATATGCTGACGGCTGTGATCGGCACGGATTATTCCGCGCATACAGAACGGCGCGATTTCGATCAGGTCGTGGTCAATCACGGCACCCTGCCGATGGATGAGCTGTATTTCGAGTTAAAGCCAAAGTCGCGCAATCTGGGCGCGCTCGATCAAGATGCCTTTGTCGAGGGTCGCCCCCAGCCCGATGGCCCGAATACCGAGGGAAGTTTTGCCCTATACCGCATTGGCGATGCTGTCGCCGCCCGCAATACCCATGCCGCGATTTATGATGCGTTGCGGCTGGTCAAAGATATCTGAACCCCTCATCAAGGAC
This sequence comes from Roseinatronobacter sp., assembly GCA_007126715.1. Taxonomy (GTDB): domain Bacteria; phylum Pseudomonadota; class Alphaproteobacteria; order Rhodobacterales; family Rhodobacteraceae; genus Roseinatronobacter. The sequence goes on along the minus strand of SLAT01000326.1, from coordinate 7,146 downwards.
CACGACCATGGTCAGCAATTCCGATCTGCTTTACCTTTTGATGTCGCGCAAACCGTGGCATTCCCTGCCGCAACCTTTTTACAACGACCCCGATATCTACCGCGCCGATCTGCGCGATATCTGGCAGAAAGACTGGATATTCGCAGCGCCCAGCGCCGAGTTCCCGAAAACCGGCAGCTATATCACGCTGGAGATTGGCGACGCATCCGTGATCGTTGTGCGCGGCGCAGACCGCGTGATCCGCGCGTTTCACAATTCCTGTCGCCATCGTGGCAGCCGGATCTGCGCCGTGCATAAGGGAACGGCCCCGAAACTGGTCTGCCCTTACCACCAATGGACCTATGATCTGGATGGCAAACTGCTTTGGGCGCGCGAGATGGGGGCAGATTTCGACCCCTCCGCGCATGGCCTTGGCCTTGTCCATTGCCGCGAAATTTCGGGCATGGTGTATATCTGCCTCGCCGATCAGGCCCCCGATACAACCTCATTGGAAGCACAAGCCGCGCGCTATATTGGCCCGCATGATGTGGCGAACCTGAAGGTGGCGCATCAATCCAGCATCGTCGAGCAAGCGAACTGGAAACTGGTGCTGGAAAATAACCGCGAATGCTATCACTGCTCTGGCTCGCACCCTTCGCTCTGCGTCACCTTCCCCGATGACCCCAACCTTGTGGGCGCGGATGACAGCACCACCAGCAATATGGGCCGCGCCCATGTGGACCGCTGCGAAGCTGCTGGCCTGCCCGCAAAATACCTGATCGACCCATCCGAGCGGTGGCGTTTCGTGCGCATTCCCTTTCTGGGCCAAGGGGTCAGCTATACGCTGGATGGCAAGGCCGCAGTCAGCAAGCGTATCGGCAATGTGCCCTTCGACAATGCCGGGTCATGCCTGTTCTTCCACTACCCCAACACATGGAATCACTTCCTGTCGGACCATGTCCTGACCTTCCGCGTGCTGCCCATCGGCCCACAGCAAACGCAGGTCACAACCACATGGCTGGTCCACAAGGACGCAGAGGAAGGGCGCGATTATGACCTTAAGCGCCTGACCGAAGTCTGGATAAACACCAATGACGAAGACCGCCGCATCGTCGAGGAAAACCAGCGCGGCATCAACTCGCCCGCCTATCTGCCCGGCCCCTACAGCAAGGTTCAGGAAGGTGGCGTCAATCAGTTTGTCGACTGGTATTGCCGCACCATGCACACAGCCCTGATGGGTCCAACCCGTATTGCGGCGGAGTGATCGCATGATACCGATGCCCACCAAGGATAGCCCGGTCTGGCGCGACAGCGAACACCTGGAATGTGTGGCCGTCCTGCCGGAAGCACCGGGTGTGAAGACCTTTGTCTTCCGCCCGCCCTCGGGGGCTATGTTCGTTTATCTTGCCGGTCAGTTCCTGACGCTTGATCTGCCGCTGCCCGGCGGCAATGTTCAGCGAACCTTCACGATCTCCTCATCGCCGATAACCGCAGCCTATGTCAGCATAACCGCCAAAATACAGCCCGACTCTGTCGGAACACGCTGGATGCATGAACATCTGAACGCGGGTATGCGGCTGCGGGCCTATGGCCCGGCTGGTTTCTTTCACCTGCCCCCGCAACCTGATGGCAAATATCTGTTCATCTCGGCCGGGTCGGGGGTAACACCCATGATGTCGATGGCGACCACGCTGTTTGAACGCGGCGAAGACCCCGATATCTGTTTTATCCAATGCGCGCGCCGGCCAAGTGACCTGATTTTCCGGCGCAGGCTGGAATACATGGCCTCTCGCGTGGCGGGGCTGGGGCTGCATTTTGTGGTCAGCAAGCCTGAACCCTATGAAGTCTGGACTGGCTATCGCGGGCAGTTCAACCAGTTGATGCTCGGGCTGATGTGCAATGACTATCTGGAGCGTGATGTCTATTGCTGCGGACCCGAAGGGTTCATGGATTCCGTGCGCGAGATCCTGATCTCGCTTGGCTATGACATGGAGCGCTATCATCAGGAATCCTTTCACGCCCCTGCCGAGAGCGTGGCCGAGATCAAGGAATTCGACGACCCTGTTCCCAATGAGGGTGCCGATGCAGAGATCGTCTTTGCCCGTTCCGGCCTGTCAGTCCCCTGCACCGAAGGTGACACGGTCATGCAGATGGCGCGCGCCAATGGTTTACCTGTCGCTTCCGGGTGCAATTTCGGCCTGTGCGGCACTTGCAAGATCCGCAAACTCTCGGGCGAGGTGCATATGGTGCATAACGGCGGCATATCGGAAGAAGATATTGAGGAAGGTTATATTCTGGCCTGCTGTTCCAAGCCGATAGGCCGGGTCGAGGTTGAAGCCTGAATTTGCGCAATCAGCCGGGAGCAGTGGCAAATTCAGGCTTTTGATCTTGCCGGAGGAATTCAATCAAGTCACTCTCTGGCAGCTTTGTTGCGAATTGCACGCCGCAAAAATGTTTGTTGCACCAGACAATTCTTGCCGAAATGGTGTTGCGCCCCATTGCAAGCAGTGACTGCGCCCCCTATGTCACACCCGCTTTTTCAAGGGACAGGCGACAGCCTTCCATACTGATATCGGTTACCCGAACAGGCAAATCTGGCCGATCATCCAGTCGCAAGACTGCGGCAATATCACAGTTGAAGCGGCGCAACCGCCGACGGCTTCGCCGGTCGGTCATACCCGCCAACCAGACAATCCCCCAAATTAGACAAATGCCGCCAAAGAATGCAGCAAGCATCCCCCAGGGGACAGGCGTCTGAATGCTCCATACAGCAATATCCGGAAATCGTATTGAATTCTGTCGCGACGGGCTTTTCACAGGGGGTTTCATAGTCAGCCCTGTGTCTGCATCAGTCATTTCTACGCTTGCCAGACAGTCGCCATATGCCTGCTGCACAGGGTTGCGATCGGTCAGGATCAGGTCCGACAACTCTCTATCGTTGTCGCGCAGCGCCAATGCGTTAAGCCGCACTTGCGTCCGACTCAATCCGAGGGTTTCGCCATGTCGCTCTATGCGGCGGGCCAGTGCATCGCGCGCATCAAGGTCGAGCGCTGATGCTTGCCCTTCCAATGACAGGACATACTCAAACGCTGCGCAATCCAGCAAACTGACTTCGGCTTGCAGTGGCATCGACTGTAAGCACATCATTGCGACACTTGCAGTTATCCAGTTCAAGATACACAGCGCCCGCATTATGACTGACCCATATTCAGGCCGCATGCACATCACTAAATCTTGTCATTCTTTCTCGCCATAAAGATCCACGAAAGCGCTTGTCACCCAAATGTGACTACCCAAGATCACCGATCAGCCTTTCTTTCGCGTAAACAGATATATCCAAACCGAAGGGACACAGGATGATCAGAGTATTTGCAGCACTGGCGCTCATATTGACGGGGCTACCTGCAACCGCCCAGCAAACCGAAACCGCCTTGGTCGCCGGGGGGTGTTTCTGGTGTGTCGAGTCCGATTTCAGGCGCGTGCAGGGCGTGACCGATGTGCGCGTGGGTTTCGCAGGCGGGACAACACCGGACCCCACATATGACGATGTGGCGCGCGGGCGCACCGATCATCTGGAAGTGGCGCTGATCACCTATGACACCGCCCAGATCAACTATGACCAGATCCTGCATATGTTCCTGCGATCCGTTGATGTGCTGGATTCTGGCGGCCAGTTCTGTGACAGGGGCGCGCATTACACCACCGCAATATTTGCAACGCCTGACCAAATGGCACAAGCGCAGGCCGCAATAAACGCAGCCGAGGCAGAGCTGGGCCAAAGCATTGTCACGCCCGTGCGCGAGGCAGCGCCATTTTACGAGGCTGATGATTTTCACCAGAATTACGCCAATTCCGAAGAACGCACCCTTACCCGTTTTGGATGGGTCGAACGCCGCGCCGCCTATAAGGGTTACCGCGAAGGATGCGGGCGCGACCGGCGTGTGCGCGAGCTTTGGGGCGCATCCGCCGCATTTGTGAATTAGTTACCCGCCATCTGACACATAGGCTGCGCACCCCCTGTGTGCTGACTTCGCCTGCAAATTGAAGGTGAGAAATTCCATTATGCGAATCTTGCTGCCATTCTCAATCCTTGCGAAGATGAGGGCCGGATAGGTAAAGGATGGTCAGCGACATGGATATCGGGCTGGTGCGTCTGTCAGGGCGTCTGATTTGCCGCACGGCGAAAGAGGTTGAAACAGTGCGTGTGCAACTTCCTGAGCATATCCGTCTCACGAGAGCCGAAGCTGGATGCGTTTCATTTGATGTTTTCCAGTCGGATGACCCGCTGGTCTGGACCGTGGAAGAATGCTTTCTCGACAATGCAGCGTTCGTTTACCATCAGCAGAGAACCCGCGCGTCAAAATGGTGGTCCGCGACAGCAGAAATTCCTAGGGAATTTGAAATCTGTGGACTTCCGTGATCTGTCCGACCGTCCGCAACACCGCTCAAAACCGTCATTGCGTAACTTGTATCAGGTGGTGAAAACCAGCTTCTCGATTTCGGCCCGCAGCGGCATCGCAGCGGATGTGCCGGGCCGCGACACCTGAATCGCTGCCGCAGCAGCCGCAAACAGCATCGCATCTTCCGGCGCCGCTCCCATCGAAAAGCTGGCAGCCAATGCGCCGGTAAAGCAATCGCCCGCCCCGGTCGAGTCCACTACTTTTGTGGGCAAGGCAGGCACAAAAATATCAGGCGTGCCGCGCGCATGCCAGCTTGCACCCTCTGCGCCACGCGTGATCACCACCGCCTCAACCGGCAGGTCTTCGAATGGCACATCGAGCGCCGCACGCAACTGCGCAGCCTCGACAGCGTTCATGACCAATGTATTGACATAGGGCAGAACGGCGCGCACCGCCCCAATCTCGAATGGCGCTGCGGAATAGATCACCTCCATTCCCCGCCCCATCGCTGCCTCGGCAATTTCTGGTTGAAAGGCCGTCTCATTCTGCAACAACAGAATATCGGCCAAATCCGCCTGTTCCAATGCGGCAAGGACGGGCTCCAGCGCCATTTTCCGGTTGGCGCCTGCCTCGGTGATGATCGAATTCTCACCATACTGGTCCAGCATGATGACTGCATGTCCAGTTGGCCCCTCGATCCTTTGGACAGAATCGCAATTCACACCTTGCGCGATCAGGCCAGCCAAGGCGCGATCACCATCCGCCCCAATGGCTCCCAGATGCCGGACAGTTGCACCCGCCCGTGCCGCCGCGACCGATTGATTGGCCCCCTTGCCACCCAGTTCGACCCGATAACCGGATGCAGCCAGTGTTTCACCCGGCGCAGGCAGATGCTCAAGACTATAAAAATGGTCGATATTGATCGAGCCAAAGCACCAGACAGTCACACCAATCCCTTTCAGACAATCTCGCAAGCGGCCATGACAGCCATATTGACAATGTCATTCACCGTCGAACCTGTCGAGCAAATCTGGATAGGTTTTGGCACTCCGGCAAGGATAGGGCCGATAACCGTTGCGCCTGCCATTTCCTGCATCAGCTTCACAGAAATAGAGGCCGAATGCCGCGCCGGGACAACCAGCACATTTGCAGGACCAGACAGGCGCGAGAACGGGTAATGCGCCGCCGCAGCCGGGTTCAGCGCCACATCGACGGTCATTTCGCCCTCATACTCGAAATCCACGCCCCGCGCGTCCAGTATATCAGGCGCAAGATGCATCTTCTCTGATCGCTCAGAGACAGGGTAGCCGAAGGTTGAAAAGCTGACAAAAGCCACACGCGGCTCCAACCCCAGATGCCGCGCGACCGAGGCTGCGCGGGTTGCAATATCTGCAAGATCAGTATCGCTGGGCCATTCATGCACCAGTGTATCGGCAATCAGCACGATCCGCCCATTGTGCAACAGCGCAGTCACCCCGGCCACGCCATCCTTGGCGCGCGCATCGAACACATGGTTGATAAGCCCCAAAACATGCGCCGATTTGCGCGTCGCCCCCGTGACCAGCGCATCGCCATGCCCATGCGCCAGCATCAGCGCTGCAAAGACATGACGATTGCGCGCTGCCAGCCGGTGGACATCCTTCATGTCATGGCCCTGGCGTTGCAGCCGCTCATACAGAAAGGTTTTATATGTCTCCAGATGGCGCGTATTACCCGCATTCACCACAGAGATTTCACGCACCGCATCGCCCAGACCCGCGACCTCCAGCTTGGCGCGCACATCTTCTTCGCGCCCGACAACCAACGCCTGCCCGTAGCCGCCACGCTGGTAGCTGACCGCCGCGCGCAAGACGCGCTCGTCATCGCCCTCGGCAAAGATCATGCGCGACTGCTTTTGTTTGGCGCGAGCATGAATGGATTGCAGAATGCTGGCGGTCGGGTCCATCCGGGCTTTCAGCGCTTGGGTATACCCCTCCATGTCGATGATGGGGCGGCGCGCAACACCTGTATCCATGCCGGCCTTTGCCACTGCTGGCGGGATGGTATGAATCAGCCGCGGGTCAAACGGTGTCGGGATGATGTAATCGCGCCCGAAAGTCAGCTTGCGCCCATAGGCCATGGCGACCTCATCAGGCACATCCTCGCGCGCCAGACCGGCCAATGCGCGCGCACAGGCAATCTTCATCTCGTCATTGATCGCGCGCGCGTTGATGTCCAGCGCACCGCGGAACAAGTAGGGAAAACCAAGCACGTTATTCACCTGATTGGGGTAATCGCTGCGCCCTGTCGCCACAATCGCATCGGCACGCACCGATTGCGCTTCCTCCGGTGTGATCTCGGGATCAGGGTTTGCCATTGCGAAAATCACCGGATTATCAGCCATACTGGCCACCATCGCAGGCGTAACCGCCCCCTTGGCCGAGACACCAAGGAAAACATCCGCACCCACCATCGCCTCTTCCAGCGTGCGCGCATCCGTGCGCGCGGCATGGGCGGATTTCCACTGGTTCATTCCTTCCGTGCGGCCCTGATAAATAACTCCCTTGGTGTCGCACATGATGCAGTTATCCTGCTGCGCCCCCATCGACTTGATCAGTTCCAGACAGGCAATCCCCGCCGCCCCCGCACCATTGAGCACAATCCTGCACTCTTCAATCTTCTTGCCCGACAATTCCAAAGCATTGATCAGCCCTGCCGCACAGATCACCGCTGTGCCATGCTGGTCATCATGGAATACAGGAATATCCATGATCTCCTTCAGCCGGCT
>SLAT01000336.1 GCA_007126715.1 Roseinatronobacter sp. | reverse complement strand
TCGAAACGGCTGTTGAAGCGCGGTTTTCTTTGGAACGGACCTGTCTGCCGCTTGCATGCACCCGGCGCGGCCCGGAACATCTTGAGAGGCTGCGTTCAGAAATCGCGCGTCAAGCCACTGACGGGCTGACGGATGAGGGGTTTTGCGCGTCAGATGTGGCGTTTCATCGGGCCTTGGTCGATGCGGCAGATAATCCGGTGTTGTCGTGGCATCTGGCTGGTGCGGTGGAAGCGATGCAACCGTTGATGAACATGATCACATACACTGCAAGATCGCGCGCGCAGATCATCGAGTTGCACAGCGCGCTTGCCACTGCACTGGAAGGCAGGGATTTGAGCGCTGCCAATGCAGCAATGGATGCTTTGAATGCCTATACTCTGGAGTTGGGCAGTGAAATTCGAACGCGGCGCGACAATAGCAAAAGTTGAGATACCTTGCTTGCATCAGGGTGGATGATTTCAGGCCGCAACATCGCTGGGCGCGAAGCGCCCAATTCGGGAAGGGCGGATTGAACCTGTGACGGATCGGCCTTAGTCTCTCTTTCACAATCACACATAAGGCGTGCAGTATGACCAATCCGCTACTTTCCCCGTGGCAAACACCCTTTGAATTGCCCCCTTTCGCTTTGCTGAAGGACGAAGATTTCGCGCCTGCTTTCGACGCCGCGATGGAGGCTGGCCGCAAGGCATATGCGGCGATTGCCAACAATCCTGAGCCGCCTAACTTCGCCAACACGATCGAGGCGATGGAGCAGGCCGATGATCTGCTGGACCGCGTGGCTGGGGTGTTCTTCAACCTGTCGGGCAGCGATTCAAATGCAACGCGTGAGGAATTGCAGCGTGACCTGTCGCCAAAACTGTCGGCCTATTCCTCTGAAATCGTCAATAACCGTGCGTTGTTTGACCGGATCGAAGCATTGTGGACCGCGCGCGACAGCCTTGATCTGACCGAGGAGCAGGCGCGTGTGCTGATGCTGTATCGGCGCATGTTTGTCCGGGCTGGTGCCGCGCTGGAAGGCGAAACTGCTGCGCGTCTGACCGAGGTGAAATCGCGGCTTGCCAGTCTGGGCACGCAATTCACGCAAAACCTGCTGGCGGATGAGCGCGACTGGATGATGCCGCTGGACGATCTGTCGGGCCTGCCGGATTTCGTGATCGCCAGCGCAAAAGCTGCGGCGCAAGAGCGGGACCGTGATGGGCATGTCGTAACACTGAACCGCTCTCTGATCGTGCCGTTCTTGCAATTTTCTACCCGGCGCGACTTGCGCGAAAAAGCCTATGAGGCGTGGACAGCACGCGGCGCAAATGGTGGCAAAACGGACAACCGCGCAATTGCCGCTGAAGTGCTGGCCTTGCGGTCCGAGCGCGCCAGCCTGTTGGGATATGAGAGTTTCGCGCGCTACAAGCTGGAAACCGAAATGGCAGGCAGCCCCGAAGCGGTGCGCGATTTGCTGATGCAGGTTTGGGAGCCCGCATGCGCCAAGGCAATGGCAGATGCGGCAAAGCTGGAGGCGATGTTACATGCAGACGGGCACAAAGGCCCGTTAGAGCCGTGGGATTGGCGATTCTATGCAGACAAGTTGCGCCGTGCGGAACATGATCTGGATGAGGCTGCGCTGAAACCGTATCTGTCGCTTGAGGCGATGATCGCAGCGGCGTTTGACTGCGCGCACCGTCTGTTCGGGTTGGAATTCCGCGCGCTGGATGTGCCCCTGTACCACCCGGACGCACGTGCATGGGAAGTCACGCGCGATGGGCGCCATATGGCGGTGTTCATCGGCGATTATTTTGCGCGGTCTTCCAAGCGGTCGGGGGCGTGGTGCTCGACCATGCGCAGTCAGCGTAAACTGGGCGGCGAGGTGCGGCCTATCGTTGTAAATATCTGCAATTTCGCCAAGGGGGATCCGGCGTTGCTGTCCTATGATGACGCGCGCACGCTGTTTCATGAATTCGGCCATGCGCTGCATCAGATGCTGTCAGATGTGACTTATGGCCTGATTTCCGGAACTTCGGTTGCGCGCGATTTCGTAGAGTTGCCCAGCCAGCTTTATGAACATTGGCTGGAAGTGCCTGAGGTGCTCAGCACACATGCCCGCCACGTAGAGACAGGCGAGGCCATGCCGCAGGACATGCTTGATCGTCTGTTGGCCGCGCAAAATTTCGATCAGGGGTTTGCGACGGTCGAATACATTGCCTCTGCGCTGGTGGACCTTGAATTCCACGACGGTCCGCCCCCCGGTGACCCGATGCAAAAACAGGCGCAAGTGCTGGATGCGCTGGGCCTGCCGCGCGCCATTCGAATGCGCCATGCAACGCCCCATTTCGCGCATGTGTTTTCGGGTGATGGGTATTCCAGCGGCTATTACAGCTACATGTGGTCCGAAGTCATGGATGCCGACGCTTTCGAGGCGTTTCGCGAGGCAGGCGATGCGTTTGATCCGGCGATTGCGGGCAGGCTGGAGGAGTTTATTCTGTCTGCTGGCGGTAGCGACGAGGCCGAGCGCCTGTACACGGCATTTCGCGGGCGAATGCCGGGGGTAGAGGCGCTGCTGAAAGGGCGCGGGTTGGCGGCCTGAAACAAAGGGCCGGGGAAAACCCCGGCCCTTTGTTTGTTTTGCTTGCAAGATATTCAGATCGTGTAGCGCAACACGGCCGCAAGTTCCGCTTCTTGCGGGATATCTGCGCGGCGCACTGCAATGACCTTGCCGCCATTGGCAATCACGCGGCCTGCGATTTCGTCAATAATACCGTAGCTTACGGCACTGTCAGCCTTGTCCATCGTAATCTCGCCAGTCTCTTCATCGACCAGACCGGGAACAACGCTGTCCATATCCACCAATAATGTATCAACCGCGCCAAAGGTCGCGGCCCGTGCAATGCGCGCGATCTGCGTGGTGGCGCGCCCCTCATTCTCGCGGGCCGAATAAAGCGTCGCAAACTCTGTGATCGAGGCTGCGTTGATGCCGTCCATGATCTCGCGCGCCTGCGCGCCCAAGTCATGCGCCGGAATCCGCACCGGGCTGGTGGTGATCGCCGCCTCGGCCAGATGCGGGTAGCTGTTGATCGAACGGTACATCGACAGCAATGGATCAGTCGCCGCGATGATCAGCGGCTCTTCCCGGCCTGAAAGCAGGGCGCGCAAAGCCGTATCAATCTGGCGGCAATATTGGCGCAGATGGTGTTTCTGCCCTTCGCCGCCGCCTTGACGGCCCGAATAGCTGCGTGAATTGACATTGGCAGTGCCCGCCACCGATGCGGCATCTTTGGGCAGGTTGGGCACGCGCAATTCCTGCGCTGGCTGGTCGCCAAGCAACTCGATCACGCGCAACTCGTTTTCGGCCAGTGCCAATACGAAAGCGTGCTGCGGCATGGATACGGCACGCAAAAGCGGCTTGAGATGAAAGCGGTCGGCAACTTGCACCGTCTCGGTCAGGTGGTTGGGCAGCCGAAAGCTGCGCAGGCTGTCGGGCGTGATGAAGAGTGCCAGTGAATTGGCCTGCACGCGCCAGAAATCGTCATCATCCAGCAGGTCATGCAGTTGTTCTTCAATCGGCCAGATGGTCCGCTTGGCAACGCCAACCTCTTCAAGCTGGGCAACCGCTTCATTCGTCAATTGTTTCAGACGTGTGCGGGCTGCATCGATGTGCTGCGTTTCCGGCGTGGTCTTGAGGTAGATGCTGATCAACGCCTCGCCGCGGGTGGCAACAAGCTTGCTGATCTCGGATTGGGTGGGAATGTCTACATATAGCATCTGCTTGCTACTCCTGATAAAAACCTTTGGGCCCACATGCCACGTTCCTTGTCTCGCTGCAAGTTCACCTGCCATGTTGCCAGTCAGAGAAGAAAATTCGCGCCTAGAGTGAAATTCACGACCCTGTGACGGTTGCAGCCCTCAAACCCCCTTCCTATATACGCGCCAAGATACTCCTGCTTGGGGTTTGTTTCAGATCAGATGGGCCGGGGCCTGACAGGACCAGCCCGCTGCCACATCGCTTGAGAGAGAGGATGCACTAAAATGGGTAAAGTCATTGGTATCGACCTTGGGACCACAAACTCCTGCGTTGCCATTATGGATGGTAGCCAGCCCCGCGTGATTGAGAATGCCGAAGGCGCGCGTACAACGCCGTCGATCGTGGCATTCACCGAGAATGAACGCCTTGTCGGCCAGCCCGCCAAGCGTCAGGCTGTCACCAACCCGACCAACACTGTGTTTGCTGTCAAGCGCCTGATCGGGCGTCGATTGACCGATGCCGAGGTTGAAAAGGACAAGAACCTTGTCCCCTACGAAATCATTGACGGTGGCAATGGTGATGCCTGGGTCGAGGCGCGCGGTGAAAAATACAGCCCAAGCCAGATATCCGCTGTTATCCTGCAGAAAATGAAGGAAACTGCCGAAAGCTATCTGGGTGAAAAGGTCACGCAGGCTGTTATCACTGTACCTGCCTATTTCAACGACGCCCAGCGTCAGGCCACGAAAGATGCAGGCAAGATTGCCGGTCTTGAAGTGCTGCGCATCATCAACGAACCGACAGCGGCCGCGCTGGCCTATGGTCTGGACAAGAAAGAAAGCCGCACAATTGCGGTTTATGACCTTGGTGGCGGTACATTCGATATTACCATTCTGGAAATCGACGATGGCCTGTTCGAAGTGAAATCGACCAATGGTGACACTTTCCTTGGTGGCGAAGATTTCGACATGCGGATCGTCAACTATCTGGCGTCCGAGTTCAAAAAAGAGAATGGCGTTGATCTGACCGCTGACAAAATGGCGCTTCAGCGCCTGAAGGAAGCCGCTGAAAAGGCCAAGATCGAGCTGTCCTCTTCCAGCCAGACCGAGATCAACCAGCCCTTCATCAGCATGGACAAGAACACCGGGCAACCGCTGCACCTCGTCATGAAGCTGACACGCGCCAAGCTGGAATCGCTGGTCGGTGACCTGATCAAGAACTCGCTCAAGCCTTGCGCCGCGGCGCTGAAGGATGCTGGCTTGTCCAAGGGCGATATTGACGAAGTCATTCTTGTCGGTGGTATGACCCGCATGCCCAAGGTGATCGAGGAAGTGACCAGCTTTTTCGGCAAGGAACCCCATAAGGGTGTGAACCCTGATGAGGTCGTTGCGATGGGCGCCGCGATCCAGGCCGGTGTTTTGCAAGGCGATGTCAAGGATGTTGTCCTGCTGGATGTCACGCCACTTTCGCTGGGGATCGAGACATTGGGCGGCGTATTCACCCGCTTGATCGACCGCAACACGACCATTCCGACGAAGAAATCGCAGGTGTTCAGCACGGCTGAAGACAATCAGAACGCCGTGACCATCCGCGTTTTCCAGGGCGAACGTGAAATGGCTGCCGACAACAAGATGCTTGGCCAGTTCAACCTAGAGGACATTCCACCTGCGCCGCGCGGCATGCCGCAGATCGAGGTGACGTTTGATATTGACGCGAACGGTATCGTGAATGTCTCTGCGCGTGACAAGGGCACGGGTAAGGAACAGAAGATCACCATTCAGGCCTCGGGCGGTTTGTCCGACGAGGATATCGAAAAAATGGTGCAGGATGCCGAAGCCAATGCCGAAGCAGACAAGGCGCGGCGTGAACTGGTCGAAGCGCGCAATCAGGCAGAAAGCCTGATCCATTCGACCGAGAAAGCCGTGGAAGAGCACAAGGACAAGGTTGACCCGACAACAGTAGAAGCGATCGAGCTTTCGATTGCAGCGCTGAAAGACACCTTGGAAGGCGAGGATGCTGGCAAGATCAAGTCTGGCATCCAGAATGTAACGGAAGCATCCATGAAGCTGGGTGAGGCGATCTACAAGGCACAGACTGATGCTGCTGATGCGGCCGATCTTGGTGAAGATGAGCCGCGCAGCGTGGATGATGACATTGTCGATGCCGATTTCGAGGATATCGGCGAAGACAAGCGTAAATAAGCTTGCGATGCTGTAATGGCCGACCGGCCTGACACCGTCAGGCCGGTCGGCCCCTTTTGGGAAAGAACATCATGGCAAAACGCGACTTCTACGACGTGCTCGGGGTCAGCCGCTCGGCCTCTGCTGAAGAGTTGAAGAAAGCTTATCGCAAAAAGGCGAAAGAGCTGCACCCTGATCGCAACGCTGACAATCCGAACGCCGAAGCACAGTTCAAGGAAGTAAACGAAGCCTATGACGCGCTGAAAGACCCCGACCGCAAGGCCGCTTATGACCGTTTTGGCCATGCTGCGTTCGATGGTGGTATGGGGGCGGCAGGCGCACGCGGCGCACGGCCAGGCGGTGGCTTTGGCGGCAATGCCGATTTTGCCAGTGCATTCTCTGATGTATTCGAAGACCTGTTCGGCGATTTTGTCGGGGGCGGGCGCGGTGGACCAAGGTCGCGCGCCAGTCGCGGGTCGGATCTGCGCTACAATATGCGGATCAATCTTGAGGAAGCCTATTCGGGCACCAAGAAAACCATCCGCGTGCCTCGGCTGTCAGCCTGCGAATCCTGTAACGGAACCGGCGCCGAAGGCGGGGCGGAACCCGTCACCTGTCCCACATGTTCAGGCATGGGCAAGGTGCGTGCGCAGCAAGGGTTCTTTACCGTGGAGCGCGGCTGCCCGACCTGTGGTGGCTCTGGTCAGATCGTAAAGAACCCGTGCAAGGCTTGTGCGGGCGCCGGGCGGGTCGAAAAGGAAGCCAGCCTTTCGGTGAATATTCCTGCGGGGGTCGAAACCGGAACGCGCATTCGCCTGTCTGGTGAGGGGGAGGCAGGGCTTCGCGGCGGGACGCCGGGCGATCTGTATATCTTCGTGAATGTCGCAGAGCATCAGATTTTCAAGCGCGACGATGTTAATTTGTATTGCCGTGTGCCCGTTAGCATGGCCCGCGCCGCATTGGGTGGCGAGGTAGAGGTGCCAACCATCGACGGTGGGCGTTCGCGGGTGAAGGTGCCCGTGGGCAGTCAGTCTGGCCGTCAGATGCGTCTGCGTGGCAAGGGAATGCCTGCACTTCGTGGCGGTGCGCATGGCGACATGCTGATCGAACTGGCCGTCGAAACGCCAGTGAACCTTACAGCACGGCAAAAAGAACTGCTGGAAGAATTCGAGAAGCTCAGCGCAGAAAACAACCCTGAAAGCAGCGGGTTCTTTGACAAGGTCAAAGGGTTTTGGGACGGGATGAAAAGCTGATCAGATACGGCAGGCCCGCGCGGCGCGGGCCTCGATTCCGCTGCGTTCTCGCATTAACCTGTTCAAGCGCGCCGAATCTGACGCTTGAACACCGGGCAGTACAGTAGAACAGGCAATCTGGTCACCAGATACTGTCACGCAATGGTATGTGCTATACCCGCGCGATGCGAGTGGCACGGTAAACCCGGCGGCCCCTTGCATCCTCGCAGCTTCTATTCGTGAATCATGCACCCGCAGGGCATGGCTGGCCTGCTGGCAATCTTGTGTAGAGTTTCCGCGACTGAAAAATTCGGCGCATCCCAAAAGCAGCGTTGTTGAAAAAATTAGAAAAATTACCCGCATGACCCACTCCGTTCCTTTTGCAAGGATATGTTCGTTTGTGTTGCGGGCGCAGCTTGCCTGCAGCGACACGCCCTGTTCAATCTGGCCTGATAAAAACGAAATGTTGTTTCGACGCACAAGGCTGTGCGTCGAAATCTGTTTTGCCTGAATCGTTCTTGCAGAGGGTTAAAAAAAGCCCAAGTTACCCGCTTGGCCAGTTACCCTGCTGACTTTGATCTAATCAGATCAGTGTCCCTTGCGGCAAGGGGCAGGGCGCATCACATAGTGCCCTGGGCGCACAAGGTGCTTCTTCTCTTCATAGATCGCAGGGTAATGCATGCGATATACCTGCTCGACACCCTTGCCGTTACGATACTCAAGAGTGGTTTTCGCCGCTTTGACCATATGCTTTGTGGTCCGATATTCGGGGGCCACATAGACTTTGTCAAAGCATTCGACAACGTGTCCTTTCCATGCCGCCGCCGGTGTCGCTATGAACGGCGCCAATGCCAAGGCAAGTGCCGGGAGTGCGATTTTCTTCATTTTAGTCCTCCAGTGAAAAATTGTCTTGTTAAGTTTCTTACTGCTCAAATGCCTCTGATAAGTGCGCGGAAACTTGCTTGTTCACAAGATGATGCCACACTTGTGAAAATGCTAGCATCAGATATTTGATCTTGCAACATGGCTGTAAGCAAAATCATGATAGTTAATCTTATGTTAGGAAAATGTCGCGTATTCTGGCGTCATGTCCAGTCCCGAGCGCACCTTGTCAGACGTGACCATGCCCCTTTTCGCACGGGACACGGCCGATGCGCTGAACGCTGACAAGGTTAAGCCCGGCAAAGTTCCTTCTTATGTGAAGGATCATCGGCAGCGCCTGAGAGAGCGGTTTGACGCTGGTGGCGCGGCTGCGATGCCCGATTACGAATTGCTGGAAATGATCCTGTTCCGACCGCTGTATCGGCAAGATGTCAAGCCACTGGCACGCCGATTGATAGATGCATTTGGCGATCTGAGCGCGGTATTGGCCGCCCCACCCGCGCGGCTGCGCGCAGTCGATGGCGTGGGGGCCGCGGTCATAACAGAATTCAAGTTGATCGAAGCCTGCGCACAGCGCATGGCACGCGCAAAAGTGTTGAACCGCCCCGTGCTTTCAAGTTGGTCCGCCTTGCTGGATTACTGCCACACCGCCATGTCACACCGCGAAACCGAGCAGTTCAGGGTCTTGTTTTTAGACAGGAAAAACGTTCTGGTCGCAGATGAAGCGCAGGCTGAAGGTACCGTCGATCATGTGCCCGTCTATCCACGCGAAATCATGCGCCGCGCCCTGGAATTGAACGCTTCAGCGCTCATCCTCGTGCACAATCACCCCTCCGGTGACCCCACACCATCCGAGGCTGACATCATCATGACGCAAGCAATTCGGGCAGCCGCAGATGCCTTGTCGATAACCCTGCACGATCACATTGTCATCGGAAGGTCTTGCGAGTTGAGCTTTCGCAGCGAGGGGCTGTTATAATGCCTCAATCCTGTAATTGTTCTGGGCTCAGGGAAGAGTTCATCATTGTTTCAGCCTGCTCTCGCCCGAGGTCGACAGCCATGATCGCCAATCCGGCATCTGACGGGCAATCCGCGACCGCGAACGAGATTTCTTTCAGCGCGCTGTGGGAGGCAGTGCGGTTATCTGCAAGGAATGCCGAGAAATCCTGCCCGCATTGCTGTTCGGTGAATTGAAACTCTATCTCCAGGCGGCTCTTGTCGGCAAATGTGGCCGGAACCGAGTAAATTTCTGCAATCATCGGTTCCGGGCCGCGTGGCTCACCAAGTGAAATCAGGAATGATTCTTCCAGATTTGGGTCAAATGGTCTTAAGGCATGAACATGGCCGCTTTCGCCATGGCTGGCACCGTCATGATATGCATGTAGGGCAAAACGGGCCTCACCGCTCCATTGCAGGGCGACTCTCACATGGTCGTCGGCCTCAGGCACCGTGAGGGCGGCTTGAAGGTAGATGTCTTCCGCGAGAAAGACATCAATCTTCGCATCTGCCGACAAGGCCGGAATGAATGCCGAATAGGCACCTTCTGCATTGGTGTATGCGCTGAAAACCAGATCATTGTGACTGATGACAAGGCGTTCATCGGGGTGGCATGGCGCATCAAGCGACAGTTCGATCAGCGCGTCGACCATCTGGGCCGCGCTAAGTGTCGGGCTGCACGCTGCTTCAGCGGACTCGATACCACTGTGTTCACTCTCATCTTCCGATGTCGGTTGCGAAACGTTCATGAAATTGGTCTGGGTTTGCGACCCTGCGGCGCCCGTGGGGCGGCCAGGCCGATCAGTTTCAGGCGCGTCCGCGATCAAAACCGATGGGTCCACATTTTCCGTTTTTTCGTTCAAATGCAGTTTGGCGCTACCGCCGACAAGGCTTGCACCCACGACTTTTGTCGGCTGCGCTTGCCGTTGGGAAAAATCGATTGTCGTTTCTGGTCTGGAATTTCCAGAAAGCTGATCCACAGCGAAAATTGATGCCGAGATGCCAGCGCAAAGAATTGCGACACCCCGGAGAATAATTTTCTTTTCCATTACGCCACCCGTTTGCTGTTCCCGTTAAGGGATAAGCATTGATTCGGGCAGCAATGCGGCGCAAATCTGTCACTGAGGCAGAGAGTGAAACAAACTCTCTGCTACAGCCGGATTACAAGACGCTGCCGTGACAATGCTTGAACTCTGCTACCTACTGTTAAGTTGTTGTTTTTATTTTATTTATAGCGCCCCAATCAGCACTGCCAAGCTTCTGCCAACCCCCTAAGTTTCTGATATTATTTGTGTTTTTTGGATTTTGTTCAACATGGACTATTGGCAGCTATCGTCAGCATACAATCACCATAACACAGTATCAACTGCTTGCTTTGCTGTTGGTGTTGATAGGTTTG
>SLAT01000201.1 GCA_007126715.1 Roseinatronobacter sp. | reverse complement strand
AAATTGCTGACGCTGTCCCCAGCAACGTTGCGCGCGATTTCCGAGACACGCCCCGCCAGCCTTGAGGCACTGTCGCGTATCAAGGGGATGGACGCCGCGCGGGTCGAACGCTTTGGTCAGGCAATCGTGCAGCAGGTGCAGGCGGAATGAGGTGTCAGTTAGGGTGCGTGCTCAGCACGCACCCTACAGCGTGACGTGACGAAAGCTCTTGACCTGCGCAGCTACGCGCCCCAACCCCGACAGAACAACAGGAGGTTCGCGCATGTATCCGTTTCTGCGTTTTGCCAAGGAAATGATCAAGTTCCGCAACGCCCCACCACTGGGGTTTTGTGATACCCATGTGTCGCACCACCGCTGCTGGCCCTGGGATCTGGACCCGTGGATCGAGTTGAACAATGGCCGCACCCTGACGCTCTATGATCTGGGCCGGATACCGATGGCGGCGCGGACGGGGCTGGCAGGTATCTTGCGCGCGAATAGCTGGGGCATCACAGTGGCAGGTAATACGACCCGGTACCGGCGGCGCATCAAGGCCTTTGAACGGTTCGAGTTGCGCTCGCGCTGTGTTGGTTGGGACGCAAGGTTCTTTTACGTCGAACAGGCCATGTGGAAAGGTACCGACTGCGCCAATCACATCCTGATCCGGTCTGCCATTACGTCTGCCAATGGGATTGTTGCCCCTGAACATGTGTTGCAGGCAATGGGCGCAGATGTGCAAAGCCCGGATTTGCCGGATTGGGTCACGTCCTGGATCAGCGCAGATGCGAAACGGCCATGGCCGCCAAACATCTGACCAAAACACAAAATATGTTTTCAAATTAGATATTTAGAATTGTTCCAGATCTTGACTCAGATCAAGGTGGCAGGCTGTGGTTGCGGTAATCTTGGGGTCAGCGTGCGAACCCGCATGGTATTCGCCGTGCAAGCGTTGACACTTTTGACCCCACTGAAGGAGGCAACAATGACCCCCAGACAACTGCATCGGCTTGGCGCGACGGCCATGGCACTGGTGCTGAGTGTCACGGCAGTTCATGCCGACGATACCGCAGAGTATATGGATTTCTTCGAGCCTCTGCCCTACTTCCCACCGATTCCGGCAGATAACACGATCACGCAAGAAAAGATCGATCTTGGCAAGATGCTGTTCTTTGAACCGCGGATTTCGGCTTCTGGCGTCATTTCCTGCGCGACCTGTCACAACCCTGCACTGGGCTGGTCTGACCGTATTCCGCGCGCTGTGGGGCATGGTGGTCAGGTGGGCGAACGCAACACGCCAACTGTGCTGAATTCGGGCTTTCTTGGCGCGCAATTCTGGGACGGGCGCGAGCCCGATCTGGAAGGGCAGGCTCTGGGTCCGATCGAGGCCGATATCGAGATGAACATGACACTCGCCGAAGCCATTGAGCGGCTGAAGGAATTCGAGATCTATCATGAGCATTTCGCAGCCGCTTTCCCGGATGATCCCGATCCGATCAACCAGGGCAATGTGGCGCTGGCAATTGCGACATTCGAGCGCACGCTGAACACGCCCAATTCGCCGCTGGACCGTTTCCTTGCCGGTGACGTTCAGGCAATGACAGATCAGCAAGTCGAGGGGATGAAGCTCTTCGTGGATGCGGGCTGTGTGGCGTGCCACAATGGTCCGGCGCTGACTGACAGCAACTTCCATCGCTTCGAGCTTCCGGGTTCGACTGATGAAGGGCGTTTCCTTGTCACCGGTGATGAGGCCGACATGTTCGCCTTCCGCACCCCGACGCTGCGCAATGTCGCTGTGACCTATCCGTATTTCAACAACGGCTCGGTCGACAACCTGACAGATGCGATTCAGCTGATGGGCCAGCAGATGCTGGGGCAGGATTTCACTGAAGAAGAACTCAGTCAGCTTGTCGCCTTCATGGACGCGCTGACCGGCGAAATGCCACATATCGAAATCCCCGCACTGCCATAAGGGGAATTGCAGACCTTATGCGCCGCCTGTGTTCTGACAGGCGGCGCATTGCATTTCGGCTGTTTCGCAATCGTGATCGCTTTTGGCGTGCTGAACGAAACATCATATTCAATAGTCATTTTGTCGCCTTGCACATTTGGGACAAGACCTTATCTTCAATCGCTGGAAGAGGTGAGATTCGGCCGGTTTTGATGGACGGATGCCTCAGGGATATAGGAGTGAGTCATGTCCAAACTGAAGTCGTTTGCGATTGCAGCCCTCTGCGTTGCGCCCTTCGCGGCGTCAGCCGAACCCACAGGTGACGCAGCAGCAGGTGAACAGAACTTCCGTCAATGCGCCAGCTGCCACGGCATTGTAGACCCGGATGGTACGGTCATTCAGCGCCTTGCGCCGACAGGTCCAAACCTGTGGGGCGTGTCTGGCCGTCAGGCCGGTGCCTATGAAGGCTATGCGCGGTTTTCCGGCGCGATTGTTGCTGCGGGTGAAGATGGCCTCGTCTGGAACGAAGAAACCTTCGTGGCATATGTGAACGACCCAAGCGGCTATCTGCGCGAAGTCACTGGCGATTCGCGTGCCCGGTCGAACATGAACCACCGCCTGCGTGGATCGGCTGAAGACATCTATGCGTATCTGGCGCAATTCAGCGAATAAGCAACCGCTCTGAACGCGGTAGCAGGGGGCCGGATGGCCCCTTTTTCATGGCGTCAGCTGTTTTCACGAAAGATATTGCCAGCCAGATACAGCGACCCGCAAATCAGGATTT
>SLAT01000222.1 GCA_007126715.1 Roseinatronobacter sp. | reverse complement strand
GGCCACATCGTAATCGTACTGATGCTTTGTGGGCTCCTGCGGTTTGGGCTCCACCAGGATCGTGCCCTTGAAGCCGATGCGGTGCTTGTAATCGACCACCATCGACAGGAAGCGGCCCATATGGTCCAACTCTTTGCTCAGGTCGGTGTTGAGAAGTGTTTCATAGCCTTCGCGCCCGCCCCAGAGCACATAATTCTCCCCGTTCAGGCGGTGGGTCGCATCCATGCAGGTTTTGACCGTTGCCGCCGAAAAGGCGAATATATTGGGGTCTGGGTTGGTGGCCGCCCCTGACATATAGCGGCGATGGCTGAACAGATTGGCCGTGCCCCATAGCAGTTTCGGCCCGCCCGCTTCCATCTTGGCTGCGATATAATCTGTCATCTCTTCCAGATTGCGGGTGTTTTGGGCGAAACTGTCGCCTTCGGGGCGCATATCGGCGTCATGGAAGCAGAAATAGGGCGTGTTCAGAATGCGGAACATCTCGAAGGCGACATCTGCCTTGAGTTTGGCATGCTCCATCGTATCGCCGAACCAAGGTCGCTGAAAGGTCTGGCCGCCGAACGGGTCATTGCCGGGCCAGGCGAAGTTATGCCAGTAGCAGACGGCAAAGCGCAGATGGTCTTCCATCCGGCGGCCCAGAACAACCTCATCGGGGTTGTAGTGGCGAAAGGCAAAATCGCTGGTTGCGTCCGTGCCTTGATAGGTCAGTTGCGGAATGCCTGCGAAAAAATCGGTCATGTCAGATCCTTGATGGCGGTTTGTGCCGCGCGGTAGCGGGTGTATGTATCTGCAAATGCAGTGGTCAGGGCGGGATCGGGGGCAACCTCGCGCGCGATGGGGGGCAGCGGCATAGCCTCTGCACCAGCCCCGGTGGCAGCCATCAGGCCAAGCCGCGCCGCCCCAAGCGCGGCCCCATGATCGCCAGCTTGCGGCACGAGGATTGGCAGATCCAGCGCAGTGGCCAGCGCCGAAAGCCAGTATTCCGACCGCGCGCCCCCACCTGCGGCAAGCAGCGTGTCCAGTTGGGTGCCGGTGGCCGCAAGGGCTTGCTGGCAATCTTTCAGCGCAAAGACCACGCCTTCCATCACAGCGCGCGTTGCGGCGGCGCGGTCGGTTGCATGGTCCAGCCCGATGAATGCGCCGCGAATGGCAGCATCGTTCAGCGGCGTACGCTCACCGCCCAAATAGGGCAGGAACAGGGGGCGACCGGGGGGCTGCAATGCACCCAGATTGGCGGTCAGGTCAGCCGCGCTCGCCCCGGCAATGCCGGAAAACCAGTTGAGCGCATCGGTCGCTGCAAGGATCACGCCCATCTGATGCCATTGCCCCGGCAGGGCATGGCAAAAGCTGTGCACAGCGGTTTGCGGTGCAGGCGCATAGCTGTCGGTGGCCGCAAACAGCACGCCAGAGGTTCCAAGGCTGACAAAACCCTGCCCCCCGCGCGCAATGCCCATTCCGATCGCCGTCGCCGCATTGTCACCCGCGCCCCCCGCGACCGGAATGCCAGAGCGCAACCCGAATTCAGCGCCAAGTGCTGCGCGCAGACCACCCGAGATTGCTGTTCCTTCGACCAGCGCTGGCATTTGGTTGCGTGTCATCCCGGAGGCGGCCAGCAGATCATCCGACCAGTCCCGCGCGCCGACATCCAGCCAGCTTGTGCCGGCAGCATCGGACATTTCCGCCACATGCGCGCCGGTCAACCACAGGCGCAGATAGTCCTTTGGCAAAAGAACCTTGGCTGCGCGCGCGAATAAATCGGGTTCTTCTTCGGCCATCCAGACGAGTTTGGGCGCGGTAAAGCCCGGAAAGACAATATTGCCGCTAATCGCGCGAAAGCGTGGGTCCGCGTCCAGCCGTGCGGCCTGTGCATCTGCGCGGGTGTCGTTCCACAGGATGCAGGGGCGCAGGACTGTATCGGACGCGTCCAGCACGGTTGCGCCATGCATCTGGCCCGAAAGCCCTATGCCCGCAATTGCCCCCATGTCTATTGTGCCAGCCAGATCACGCAAAACCGCACGCGCGGCGCTTATCCAACCGGCGGGGTCCTGTTCCGACCAGCCGGGATGGGGGCGTGACACTGACAGCGGCGCGCTGGACTGCGCCACCACGCTGCCTGCCGCATCAATCACCAGACCCTTCAGGCCAGAAGTGCCCAGATCAAGCCCCAGATACATTACGCGGCCTTCTCGGCTTTCTTGCCCATGATGATCATGGAGAGAATATCATCCTCGGTCACATCCTCGACGCGTTCGGTGCCGATAAGCTGGCCGTTCTTCATGACACTGACGCGGTCGCACAGCGCCATCATTTCGCGCGTGTCATGGCTGATCAGGAAAATGCCCAAGCCCTGCGCCTTCAACTCCATAATCAGGTCGGCGACCATTTTGGTTTCATGCACGCCCAAAGCGGCGGTCGGTTCGTCCATGATCAGGATGCGCGCGTTGAAATAGACCGCGCGCGCAATCGCCACGGATTGGCGTTGCCCCCCTGACAGCGCGCTGACTGGTTCGGCCACTTTCTTGAAATTGGGGTTCAGCCGCGCCATGATCTTGCGTGTCTCGGATTCCATGCGGCTGTCATCCAGAAACCCGAACATGGTGCGCAATTCGCGGCCCAGAAACAGGTTCGCGGGCGCGGGCAGGTTATCGGCCAGCGCAAGCGTCTGGTGGATCGTCTCGATATTTTGTGCGCGGGCATCACGAGGGCTGTTGAT
>SLAT01000051.1 GCA_007126715.1 Roseinatronobacter sp. | reverse complement strand
GCCGGTTCAGCGGCACATAAATGTATTTGTCCCATTCCAGAATCGACCAGTCCGGCTTGATGCCATCAAGATTCTTGACTGTCGAGGCGGCTTGCGTGGCAACGATCTCGCCCTCATCAATAAAGGCAAGGCCCAGAATTTTTCGTTTGTCGGCAGGCCAGCGCCCCTCGGCTATGGCGTTCATCAGATTGACGACGATCTCCTCGCCCTCGCCGCGCACGATCACATCAATCCAGGGCGCTTCGGACAGAACTTGCCGGAACATGAATGTGCCATGAATTCCACCCAGCACCGTCACCGCATCGGGGGCGACATCCTTGGCGATGCGCAACACCTCTTCAGCGACATAGATAGAGGGGGTAATGGCGGTTGTTCCGACGACATCCGGCTTCAACTCTGCCAACCGCGCTCGTAGCGCGTCGTCGTCAACGTGGTTGGTCATGGCATCAATGAAATGGATATCATCAAAACCAGCCGCCTTTAGCGAACCGGTCAGGTAAGCCACCCAAGCAGGCGGCCAGCTCCCGGCAATCTCGGCGCCGCCAGAATGATAATTCGGGTGAACAAAGACGATTCGCATGGGTTCCCTCCATTGTGTAAACACAGGCTTACACACATAGTGGAAACTTTAATTGACACAGATCAAGTTCACCCTGATCGGCGACCGAAAAGCCAAATTATCCATCATCCTTGCTAACAAGGTCGTATTTTCGCAACTTCACATAGAGTGACTGGCGCGACAACCCAAGCATTTCAGCGGCTGCGACACGGTTATTGCGGGTCAACTCCAGAGCAGTCTCGATACAGATCCGCTCGATCACATCGGTCGTCTCGGATACGATATCCTTGAGCGTGGAAGACCCGACGAGTTCGATGACCCCCTGCATGTTCTGATCTTGCGCGCCGCTCGTGTCTGGCCTGACCGCCCCGGCACTTGACGAATTGCGCAATACCAGCGCCAGAACCGGATCAAACTGGTCATCCAGCCATGTCGCCGATATCTCGACGCCGACCTGTGCGCCAAAATCGGTATTGAGCCTTGTTGCATACATGCGCAACTGCCCCGCCCGACGCGCATTCTCCAACAGAACACGTAAATCTACAGCGCCACGCGCCAGAAAATCAGCCAGCGACCTGCCCCGCACCGCCGAGGCGGATGGCACATCGGTCAGGTTCAGAAACGTCTCGCTTGCTGCAAGAATATTTCCGTCGCGATCGGCAAAAACAATTGCGTCTGACCCGTGGTTGAACAACTGGCGCAAGTTGGAAGTTAATTGCTCGTCCGCAATCGCACCCTCTCCGGGGTCTGTCAGACGGACAATTGCCAATTGTTCCCCCGATGCGCGGAACATCTTGCCTGACAGCTGCAACTTGCGTTGCGAAGACTTGATCTCGACCTCCAGGACAGCGGCAGCGCCGGTCTGCGCGGGCTTCTCCAATGCGGAAACAAGGCTGTCGCGGGTGTGGTCGACAAGAAATTCGGCCAGCGACCTGCCAAGCAAATCCCCACGCGGGCGCGACAGCATCAGGGCTGCATTATGATTGATATCAACGATCAGCCCCGACCCCACTGACACCAATACGATGGAGTCATTCGTAAAATCCATAAGAAGCCGGTACCGCGTGTCAATCTCGCGCTGTACCTCATGGTCGCGTTCAAGTGCGATTTGGGCATTCAGCAGCATTTGCTGCATCTCTATCGTCGGGCGCTGATCCTGCCCAAGCATAAGGACATGGCGACGGTCATGCATCAGATGCAGCGCATACCGCACAGGCAAGGTTTCCCCCTGCCCCAGAACATGCTGCAACTCTACCCAGCGCAAGGGGGCAGAACCAGAACCGGCCAGATCTTTCGAAAGCTGCTCGACACGCTTGTTCATCTTGTCGGACGACATAGAGTCAATTAAATCCGACAAAGCCTTGTCTTTCCATCCCGCCACGATAGTTGATGTCGGGGACCCTAACTTTGAAGAGACCGCTCGGATGCGACCTTCAGGTGACAATACGAGGCAGATATCTGCCATGCTTGTGAGCACAGAGGACGTCAAGGGATCATCGAAGAACCTTGCAATCTCTTCTGGCCCGGACAGCCCACCATGATCTGGCAAGGTCACTCGCTTCCCTCCTGCTGCCACAGTGGCAGCGAAATTCTTGTCGGTCAGCAATTTTCTATTCTGCTGCCGCGATAGCCTGCTGTATGCCGCAAGAATGAAGGGCACAGCCGATGTCACTCGTGACAACATCTGCGCCGGTTATATCTGCGATTCGGCGGTGATCAGTATCGCTATTCTCTCGCGAAACCAAGCCCCCCCCAATCACGATAGGAATGTCTTCCTGTGACCATGTTCGTAGTTCTCGCACCATCGCAGCACAGGGCAATACCGACGTCTTGTTCGATACTGAAATAAACACTGCGTTGAACCTGTTCTGCGACAGAACATCCCGCAACTCGGTAGCCACCGGAAGCAGCATTACCTTGACTGACACCCCGATCCGCCGCAACTGGTTTGCGGCCAGCATCACACCAAAGGTATGCTGCTCTCCTTTGGGTAGGGTTAGAAGGATACGACCATCCCCAACCGGCCCCATACGATCTGAAGCCCAGGCGCGCCCAAGCTCACGCAGCAGGTTTTGCAGTCTGGCGCAGGCAAGTGACGCATGAAGAATGTCTATTTCCTCGTTATGCCACTCTCGCCCGATCACTCCGAGCGCGTTCGGCAAATAAGCATCCAGCACATCTTCCGCAGAAACACGCCGCATACGCATTTCTGCGTAAAGGGCGCTTAGCGCATGGCTATCGCCGCTACGTGCGAAATCGGTAACCAGCTTTGCAATGATTGTATTCGGCGCGGCATGGCCCATGCTCGATGCCTGCGCCAACTCGGATACGACGCGCATGGCAAACCTGCGCACCGACATATCCTCTACGTGCCTGGACGATGTCACCGGATGCACCAGACCAACCATATATCCCGCCCCCCCTCGAATGCGCGGCAGCTTCAGCCCTCTCCGCGATAAAGAGCTTTGACGACGGTATGCCATCACATATTACCGTCTCAGGAACCCGCAAGATTGTCAAATAAAACTTACAACCAAGAGATGGGTCTTCTTACCGACAGAGGCGCTTTAGTCTTATCTATCTGATTTCATTGATGTCCGTGAAGCAAAGAGATCAAGCATCGCGTAAACCTTGGTGACCAAAGACCGAATCTCAACGTGTAAGTTTTAGTTGACACTCGTGCGTGTCAGGGGCTAAGCTTCTCTTAGGAATCGCGATCGGGGGGCCATATGGCGCAGAATTTGCAAAAAGCGCTCTACACGCCGGAACAGCGCAAAAAGCGCGACGCATCACGGTGGACGCTTGTGCAAGGCATTCTGGCACCAGTGCAATTTGTGATCTGCCTTATCTCGGCTGCGTTGGTGCTTCGCTTCCTGATGACAGGCGAAGGCTACATCGCTGCCACCATTTCGGTTCTGGTAAAGACACTCGCGCTTTACACCATCATGGTGACTGGCGCGATCTGGGAGAAAGAGGTCTTTGGCCAATATCTTCTGGCACCTGCCTTCTTCTGGGAAGATGTCGTCAGCTTCGGTGTTATTGCCCTGCATACGCTTTATCTGGTCGCCTTGTTCATGGGCTTCATGACACCCGACCAGCTCATGATCCTCGCGCTTGTGGCCTATGCCGCCTATTTCGTGAATGCCGCACAATTCATCTGGAAATTGCGCATGGCAAGACTTTCTGCCGTTCTGCCACAGGAGGTGTCCGCATGAGCACGGGTTGCCGCGACACACCGGTCCTGAAACAACGCGGCCAACGCGAGGTCTTTTGCGGGCTGACCGGGATCATCTGGCTGCACCGCAAGATGCAGGACGCGTTTTTTCTGGTGGTCGGCTCACGCACCTGCGCGCATCTGTTGCAATCTGCTGCGGGGGTCATGATCTTTGCAGAACCGCGCTTCGGCACAGCTATTCTGGAAGAAAAAGACCTTGCAGGCATGGCGGACGCGAATGAGGAACTGGACCGCGAAGTAGCGCGCCTGCTGGCACGCCGCCCCGATATCAAGCAACTTTTCCTCGTTGGCTCTTGCCCGTCAGAGGTGATCAAGCTGGACCTTGCCCGTGCGGCAGAACGGCTAAGCGAATTTCATGGGCCAAATGTCCGCGTGCTGAATTTCTCCGGCTCGGGGATCGAGACCACCTTTACCCAAGGCGAAGACGCTTGCCTTGCCTCTATGGTGCCCGCCCTGCCTGCCACCCCGGAAAAGCAACTGCTGGTCGTCGGTGCCCTGCCCGATGTGGTCGAGGATCAGGCGCTCGATCTTCTGGCACAGATCGGCGTGACACCCGTGCGCTGCCTTCCATCGCGCCGCGTGCAGGATACGCCTGCCATCGGACCCAACACAGTTTTCGCGCTGACCCAGCCCTTTCTGGGCGACACACATGCCGCTTTGACCCGCGCGGGCGCGCGTCACATATCCGCGCCATTTCCCTTTGGCGCCGAAGGTAGCACACTCTGGCTCAAGGCAATTGCTGCCGAATTCGGCATCGCACCGGAAAAGGTCGATCAGGTTGTTGCCGCCCCTCGCGCGCGCGCCGAAAAGGCCATTGCAGCCGCCGCAACAACGCTTCGCGGCAAGCGCATCTTCTTCATGCCCGACAGCCAGCTTGAAATTCCGCTGGCCCGCTTCCTGACCCGCGAATGCGGCATGGAAGCCGTCGAGATCGGCACACCATACCTGCATACCGACCTGCACGGCCCGGAACTCGACCTGATCGCCGCTGGCCCCGTGATCTCCGAAGGGCAGGATGTCGATCTGCAACTCGACCGTGTTCGCGAAGCCCGCCCCGACCTGACCGTCTGTGGCCTCGGCCTTGCCAACCCTCTGGAAGCCGAAGGTCTGGCAACCAAATGGGCGATCGAACTGGTCTTCACGCCAGTGCATTTCTATGAACAGGCCGGTGATCTGGCCGCGCTCTTTGCGCGCCCCTTGCGCCGGCATGCGGCCCTGAAACGGCAGCATCCAAACCGGCTGGAGGCAGCAGAATGACCCCAGCCCATTTTCTTGCCAAAAATACTCAAACTGCAACGGTGCACGCATGAAACTCGCTGTCTGGACATATGAAGGCCCGCCCCATGTCGGCGCCATGCGTGTCGCAACAGGGATGACGGGGCTGCATATGGTGCTCCATGCGCCACAGGGCGACACCTATGCCGACCTTCTGTTCACCATGATCGAGCGGCGCAATCATCGCCCGCCGGTCAGCTACACAACATTTCAGGCCCGCGATCTGGGTGCCGATACATCCGGCCTGTTCAAGACGGCCTGCAAGGACGCCCATGCCCGTTTTCAGCCGCAAGCGCTGATGGTCGCCGCTTCCTGCACTGCCGAGTTGATTCAGGACGATCCGGGCGGTCTGGCTGAAACCATGGACTTGCCGGTGCCTGTCATCGCACTGGAACTGCCCAGCTATCAGCGCAAGGAGAATTTTGGCTGTGACGAGGCATTCTTGCAGATTTGTCGCGTGCTTGCCAAACCGATGGCTCGCACTGAACGGGTGACCTGCAACATCCTTGGCCCCACAGCCCTTGGCTTTCGCCACCGCGATGATGTGGCCGAAATTACCGGCCTGTTGTCCGAGATGGGGATCGAGGTCAACGTCGCCGCACCAATGGGCGCGTCACCGGCCGATATCGCGCTGATGGGCAGGGCACATTTCAATGTGCTTCTCTATCCTGAAACCGCCGAATCCGCTGCTCGCTGGTGCGAAAAGGAACTGGGACAGCCCTTCACCAAGACCATTCCAATCGGCGCCAATGCCACCCGCGCCTTTATCGACGAACTGCGCGCGCTGTCCGGCAGCACAATGCCGGTCGACGAGACGCGCATGCGCCAGCCCTGGTGGGCGGCATCCGTCGACAGCACCTATCTGACCGGCAAGCGGGTGTTCCTGTTTGGCGATGGCACCCATGTCATGGCCGCCGCCAAAGTGGCGCGCGACGAAATGGGTTTTGAGGTCTGTGGCATGGGGTGCTACAACCGCGAACAGGCCCGCCCATTGCGCGCTCTGGCGAAAGAGTTTGGCCTCGACGCGCTGATCACCGATGACTATCTCGAAGTCGAACGCGCCATTGAAGATGCCGCGCCGGAAATGATTCTTGGCACCCAGATGGAACGCCATATCGGCAAACGCCTTGGCATTCCCTGCGCTGTCATTTCCGCACCCGTCCATGTGCAGGATTTCCCCGCCCGCTATTCGCCCCAAATGGGGTTTGAGGGCGCCAATGTCCTGTTCGACACATGGGTTCACCCGCTGGTCATGGGGCTGGAAGAACATCTTCTGCACATGTTCCGCGACGATTTCGAATTCCACGACGAGGCAGGCCCCTCGCATCATGGCGGCCATGCGCCCCGGAATGATCCGGGTGCACCCGCCGCGCATGCGGCCGCGGATGAAGGGGGCTCGATGCCCCCGCTATCCGCCCCCCTTGCCCAACCCGACAGCCCGTCCCTGCCCGACAACATCATCTGGCTCAACTGTGCCGAACGCGAATTGAAGAAGATTCCCTTCTTCGTGCGCGGCAAGGCACGGCGCAACACGGAAAAATTCGCGCTAGAAAAGGGCCTTCACGAAATTTCTGTCGATACGCTTTACGAGGCCAAGGCCCATTATGCTCGATAGTCGCACACTCCAACCCGCCCCCTACCGCTTTGTGGTGGTCACGCTTGACGCGCATGCTGCCGGGCCGGCAGAACGTGTTCTGCCGCGTCTGCGCAAAGACTTTCCAGGGTTGGAAGTGTCGATCCACGCCGCCGCAGAATGGGCCGAAAATCCCGATGCCTTGTCAGAGGCAAAGGCCGCGATCAATGCCGCCGATATCGTGGTGGCAAATCTGCTGTTCATCGAGGAACATGTCAGCGCCTGCCTGCCCGAATTGCAGGCTGCAAGCGCGCGTTGTGATGCCTTTGTCGGCGTCATCGCAGACCCCCAGATCGTCAAGCTGACGAAAATGGGGGATCTGGACATGTCCAAGCCCGCAACCGGCATTGCCAAGATCATGAAGAAATTGCGCGGGGGCGGCGACAAGACCAAACCCGCCTCGGGCGAAAAGCAGATGAGCTTGCTGCGCCGCCTGCCAAAAATCCTGCGGTTCATTCCCGGCAAGGCGCAAGACCTGCGTGCATGGTTCTTGTCCATGCAATACTGGCTTGGCGGTTCGGATGATAATATCGAAGCGATGATGCGCTTTCTCATCTCGCGCTATGCCCAGCGCCCCGAATGGCGCGAGATCAAGGCCGCAGCCCCGATTGATTACCCCGATGTCGGCCTGTATCACCCCGATCTTTCCGACCGCATCACCACCGATCTGGCCGATCTGCCCCGCCCCGACAATGCCAAGGGCACAATCGGCCTGTTGCTGATGCGCTCTTACATTCTGGCCTCTGACACGGCGCATTACGACGCTGTCATTCGCGCCCTCGAAGCGCAGGGTCTGGCCGTGATCCCCGCCTTTGCCGGTGGGTTGGATGGTCGCCCTGCGATTTCGGCCTATCACACAGGCAAGATCGACACATTGCTGTCGCTGACAGGCTTCAGCCTTGTCGGTGGACCTGCCTATAATGACAGCCCCGCTGCGGTCGAGGTGCTGACAGCACTGAATGTTCCCTATCTGGTCGCCCATCCACTCGAATTCCAGACTTTGGGCCAATGGGCAGGTTCGGGCGGCGGGCTTGGCCCGGTAGAAACCACCATGCTGATCGCCCTGCCGGAAATTGATGGCGCCACCTGCCCCACAGCCTTTGCGGGCCGCCACGGGGTCGACGGCTGTCAGGGCTGCCCCGGCGGCTGTATGCCGATGAACGAGGCCAATGCCAAAGCGATGGCACCCTGCCCCGAGCGTATTCTGGCGCTCGCGGACAAGGCCGCGCGCATGGTCCGCCTGCGTCGCGCCGAAGTGGCCCAACGCAAGGTCGCCATTGTGCTTTATGGCTTTCCACCCAATGCCGGCGCAGTGGGCACTGCGGCCTATCTGTCCGTGTTTGAAAGCCTTTACAACACCCTGCACGCGATGGCCCGCGAAGGGTATGACCTGACCCCGCCAGAATGCGTGGACTCCCTGCGCGCGATGGTGCTGGAAGGAAATGCCCGCACCTATGGCATGCCTGCCAATGTCGCGGACCATGTCTCCGCCGACCGGATCGTAAGCGGCACTCCGTGGCTGTCCGAGATTGAAGATGTCTGGGGCCCTGCACCGGGGCGCGAGCAATCCGACGGGCGCGGCGTTTTCGTGCTGGGGGCAAAATTCGGCAATGTCTTTGTCGGGGTTCAGCCCACATTCGGCTATGAAGGCGATCCGATGCGCCTTTTGTTCGAGAAAGGCTTTGCGCCCACACATGCCTTTGCCACTTTCTACCGCTGGATCCGCGAAGAATTTGCTGCCGATGCTGTGCTGCATTTCGGCATGCATGGCGCGCTGGAATTCATGCCGGGCAAGCAGGCGGGCGTCAGCCGCACCTGCTGGCCGGACAGGCTGATCGGCAATCTGCCGAATATCTACCTTTATGCCGCGAATAACCCGTCCGAGGCATCCTTGGCCAAGCGCCGCTCCAACGCGGTCACGATCACGCATCTGACACCGCCTGTCGCGCAAGCGGGCCTGTACCGGGGCTTGCAAGAATTGAAAGACAGCCTGCAACGCTGGCGCAGGGTCGATGCCGCGACTGAAGATCAGGCAGATCTGGAAGCCCTCATCGCAGAGCAGGCCGCCGCACTTGATCTGTCCGGCGAACCCGCAGGGCTGTGGCTGAAACTTCTGGAAGTCGAAGATGCGCTGATCCCCGAAGGCCTGCACATCATGGGCAAACCGATGGATGCAGCGGCCCGCAAGCATCTGCTGTCGCAGGTCGATGTTGATGACGTGACCCGCGCACGGATGGACCGCGACCTTCAGGGCGACCATGAAATGCGCGGGCTGCTGCGTGCCCTTGGGGCGGAATTCATCGCACCTGTTCCGGGTGGCGATCTGATCCGCTCACCCGAGATTGTGCCGACAGGCCGCAATATTCACGCATTCGACCCGTTCCGCATGCCCACAGCCTTTGCGCTGCGCGAAGGCGCAGTGCAGGCGCAAAAACTGCTGGACGCGCATCCAACGCTGCCGCGCACCGTCGCGATGGTGCTGTGGGGGTCGGACAATATCAAATCCGATGGCGGACCAATGGCGCAGGCCCTGGCACTGATGGGCGCAACCCCGCGCTTTGATGCTTACGGGCGCCTGTCAGGTGCAGACCTGATTCCGCTGGCCGAATTGGGCCGCCCGCGTATTGATGTGGTGATGACCCTTTCGGGCATTTTCCGCGATTTGCTGCCACTGCAAACCCGCCTGCTGGCCGAAGCCGCGCTGAAAGCGGCACTGGCGGATGAACCCGAGGCACAGAATTTCATCCGCGCCCACGCACTTGCCGCAGCGCGCGATCTGGGTGTGTCGCTTGAAGTTGCAGCCCTGCGCGTCTTCTCGAATGCCGAAGGCGCTTATGGGTCCAATGTCAACCAGTTGGTGGACAGTTCCACATTTGGCGAGGAAGACGAGTTGGCCGATGCCTATCAGGCGCGCAAGGGTTTCGCTTACGGTGTGAATGGCAAGCCTGTCGCACAGCCGGACTTGCTGAAAGCGACACTGAAAACTGTCGATCTGGCCTATCAGAACCTTGAATCGGTCGAGTTGGGCGTGACCACTGTAGACCATTATTTCGATACGCTGGGCGGTATTGCGCGTGCGGTGAAACGCGCGCGCGGCGGGGCCGATACACCCGTCTATATTGGCGACCAGACACGCGGCAGCGGCAAGGTCCGCACCCTGCGCGACCAGATCGCGCTGGAGACGCGCTCGCGCTCGCTCAACCCGAAATTCTATGAAGCGCTTTTGGTCCACAAGGCCGAAGGGGTGCGCCAGATTGAGGCACAGGTGACCAACACGATGGGCTGGTCGGCCACGACCGGCACGGTTGATCCTTGGGTCTATCAGCGCCTGTCGGAAACTTTCGTGCTGGATGAGGCC
This sequence comes from Roseinatronobacter sp., assembly GCA_007126715.1. Classification (GTDB taxonomy): domain Bacteria; phylum Pseudomonadota; class Alphaproteobacteria; order Rhodobacterales; family Rhodobacteraceae; genus Roseinatronobacter. The sequence goes on along the minus strand of SLAT01000051.1, from coordinate 417 downwards.
ATGCGCCGCCGTCTGGCCGAGCTGAACCCGCAAGCCAGCGCAAGGCTGGCAGGACGCCTGATCGAAGCATCAGAGCGCAACTACTGGCAACCGGATGCAGCTACACTGGCCGCACTTCAGGACGCCGCCGACGAGATTGAAGACCGTGTTGAAGGGATTGCCGCCGAATGAGCACGCCCGCAACGACCATGATACTTCGGACAGGCGGGGGGCCAGCCCCCCGCACCCCCCGGAGTATTTTTCGCAAGAAAATGAAGGGAATGAAGACATGAGCCCAAGAGACGATATTCCAGACCTGAAAGGTCGTGACGGAGAAGGCTCGGTACAGGTACATCTGGACCCGGCTACGAAAATCGAGGGCGCTACCGTGTTTTCGATCTATGGCAAGGGCGGGATCGGCAAATCGACGACCAGTTC
>SLAT01000058.1 GCA_007126715.1 Roseinatronobacter sp. | reverse complement strand
CGTTGCATGTGACGTCGACCGCTCTGCTACCGATCGAAATCGCGTGTCCTGCGAGCAGGACGCTCCTCGTCACCTGTTCGAGCCGGTGCTCTGTCATCGAAACCTCACGATTCCGTTCAAGCGTAGCCAGTTCCAGTATCGATCTGACCGGACGATCTCCCACGAATCACCGTTCGCAAACACCTCGCGCACCGGGCCATACTCGACCACCTGCCCGCCATACATGACCATCACCCGGTCGGCGATGCCCGCGATCACGCCCAGATCATGCGTGATCCAGATGATCGCCATGCCCAGTTTCTGGCGCAGGTCCTTGACCAGTTCCAGTATCTGGGCCTGAATCGTCACGTCCAGCGCGGTTGTCGGTTCATCCGCGATCAGCACCTTGGGGTCACAAGCCAGCGCAATGGCGATCATCACGCGTTGGCGCATACCGCCCGAAAACTGATGGGGGAAATCGCTAAGTCTGCGTCTGGCATCTGGAATGCCGACCAGTTCCAGCAACTCGACCGCGCGCTGCCTTGCGCGGGCCTTGTCCATGCCCATATGCTTGCGCAGCGGCTCCATGATCTGAAAGCCGACGGTGAAAACCGGGTTGAGCGAGGTCATGGGGTCCTGAAACACGAAGCCGATATCGCGCCCGCGCAGCGCTTGCAGATCGCGTTGCGACAGCTTCAGCAGATCCATGCCGTCAAACTGTACCGATCCTGCGCGCACTTCTGCTGGCGGCGTGGGCAGAAGGCCGATCAGCGACATCATCGTGACGGATTTGCCAGACCCGGATTCGCCCACAACCCCCAGCAATTCACCGGGCCGCAATTCGAAACTGACCGAATTCACTGCATGAATATCGCCCGCACGTGTAGCAAATACAGTCTTGAGGTTCTGCACTTGCAGAACTGACGAGCCGGTTTCCGGCATGAACTCTCCCTGAGTTTATTTTTTATTGCGGTTAACCCGCTTGGGGCAACTGTTGGCGATTTTCATCATAGCGGCAAGAAAAATTTTAGCGTTACCATAAACTGGCACGCGGTTGCCTTTTGGGGGTGGCGGTTTGTAATTGGGCATGTTTGCAAAAAATTGCCTTTGAAATGTGCGAGTTTTACGCGGCTGATGCGCCAAATGCCTTGAAACGACTATCATGAAGGTAGCAGCAAGAATTGGCGGCACTCAAGGCAAATTATAGAAAGCATTGTGGCCTTTGTGACCTTAAGGCTTGATTTGATGTATTCTTAATAATAAAATAATATTCCTGTAGCGCATATTGAGGGAGCGCAAACCATGCTTGATGATCCCTATCCAAAGGTCCGCCCCGGCCCGCCACGCGCAAGTTCGATAGCATCACCACGCGTCTTTTCGCTACCGCCGGGCACAGAGCGGTATGTGGTCGCAGGTGCGGGCGCGATACTGGTGCCTGTCTGGGCTGGCGACAAGTTGCATGTCCGAAATGATGAAGGCGGGCAGGTTTGCGAAATCCTGTCTGCTGATAACAAGGGCCGTGTCGATGCCGCAATTCTTGGCGCTGCGGCAAATGCACAGGCATCGGGGTTGCAAGCACTTCTGAACGGCGCGGACAGGTCTTTGCGCGGGTTGCGTATGGGCATTGAGGCGCGCAACATCGACCTTGCCGCGGCACCCGTCCTGCGCCTGTTCGAGGCCACGACTCCGGCGGGCAAGGAAGAAGAATTCCGCGTCTCTCGCGATGGTGTGGCGATCATTGCAGCCCCCGGTGGCATCATGGACTTCGAACGTCAGGACACGGCCACGCCGCTGACCGTCACGGTGACGCGCGCCACCCTGAAGCCGCATACCCGTTTTCAGTTGCCTGATCCGCTGGCCGACCCTCTGGCCGATATCCGTGTGCATTCCGCCACGGCTGAAGCCTATTTTGTCAAAGCGGGCGACTATATTCAGATATTGGACGTTGATGGTCGCCAATGCACCGATTTCCAGTGCTTTTCGGCGCGCAAACTGGACAAGGGCTTTCAGCACCCGCTGGATGTGACCACTACGCGCACCTTGATGGGCCATGCCTATCCCATGCCGGGCTTGCACGCCAAATACTATGACCATGACATGGAACCGCTGGTCGAGGTGGTGCAGGACACATGCGGGCGGCATGATGCTTTTGCGATGGCCTGTGCGGCGAAATATTACGACGATATCGGCTATCCCGGCCATGTGAATTGCACTGACAATTTCAACGCAGCCCTGGCGCCGTATGGGGCTGATCCGCGACCGGGCTGGATGGCGATCAATTTCTTTTTCAACACCGGGCTGGATGAACATGGCGTCCTTTACACGGACGAGCCGTGGTCGCGCCCCGGTGACTATGTACTGCTGCGCGCGCTGACCGATCTGGTCTGCGTCAGTTCCGCCTGCCCCGATGACACAACGCCCGCGAATGGCTGGAACCCGACCGATATTCACATCCGCACCTATAGCGGCAAGGAAACCTTCACGCGGGCTATCGCCATGCGCGCCACGCCTGATTCGGAGCCAAAGATGACCAAGGAAACCGGCTTCCATGCCAGCTTTGCCAAGCATACTGGCAATTTTGTCGAATATAACGGCTATTGGTTGGCAAATTCTTTCGCCAAGACTGGCGCGATAGAGGAATACTGGGCCTGCCGTCAGAAGGCGGTCATCATGGACCTGTCGCCCCTGCGCAAGTTTGAGATCACCGGGCCGGACTCTGAGGCGCTGTGCCAATACATCTTCACCCGTGACGTGCGCAAAATGTCAGAAGGGGGCGTGGTCTACACAGCCATGTGTTACCCGCATGGTGGTATGATCGACGATGGCACCCTGTTCCGGCTGGGGCGCGACAATTTCCGCTGGATCGGCGGCAATGATTACGGCGGCGAGTGGATTCGTGAACAGGCCGAGAAGCTGGGCCTGAAAGTGCTGGTGCGCTCGTCCACCGACCAGTTGCACAATGTCGCCGTTCAAGGGCCGGAAAGCCGCGATCTGCTGCGCAAGGTCATCTGGACGGCGCCACATCGCCCGACTTTTGACCAGTTGGAGTGGTTCCGCTTCACACCCGCACGATTGCATGGGCCGGACGGAGTGCCGCTGGTCGTGTCGCGCACGGGCTATACGGGTGAATTGGGTTATGAGGTGATGTGCCACCCCAAGGATTGTGCGACCGTGTTCGACGCGATCTGGCTGGCAGGGCAGGATCATGGCCTGAAGCCCTTTGGACTGGAAGCACTGGACATGGTGCGGATTGAGGCCGGGCTGATCTTTGCCGGTTACGATTTCTCCGACCAGACCGACCCGTTCGAGGCAGGCATTGGCTTTACCGTTCCGCTGAAGTCGAAAACAGATGACTTCATCGGGCGTGATGCGTTGATCCGGCGCAAGGAAAACCCGATGCGCAAGTTGGTGGGGCTGGATATCGACAGCAATGTGGATGTCGGGCATGGCGACCCCGTCCATATAGGTCGTGCGCAAGTGGGCGAGGTGACATCCTCCATGCGCTCGCCGTTGCTGGGCAAGAACATAGCGCTTGCGCGGCTGGATGTGGCCCATGCAGACATGGGCACCGAGGTTGAGATCGGCAAGCTGGATGGGCATCAGAAACGTCTGCCTGCGCGCATCGTGCCTTTTGCGCATTATGACCCGAAAAAGGAACGCCCGCGGTCGTGATCGTCCGCACACGGGAAAGATGCTAGAAGGGGCCGGAGCAAGGATTCCGGCCCCTTTTTGCGGCTGGTGCATAGCAAGGGTGCACTTTGGGGCAGTTTTGATTCGCGCGGCCTTCGGTGCGGGTGCTGATCGGGGTGTTTGAGTGGGCCTATCCAGACCAGTTCAGCCCAATTCAGCCAATGGAAAAGGCTAATTCCGCGCCAAAAATTGCCTGCCAGTAAAATATTTTTCTTTAAGTATTGATTTTGAGGGTCTGTTTCGGTCAACCTGTTGCAAAGGCGACGCCGTTGCCTGACCAATGGAAACCAAAACAGACCAATACGAACCAAACAGGGAGAGGGGATATGACAACATCTTGGCGATTTTCAGCGCTTGCGGATCGGCACAGGGCGATGGGCTCGGGGCTGGAAGACTGGTCAGGCATGGGCACAGCCTGGAGCTATGACAAGGATCAGGAAGAAGAGTATCTCGCCATTCGGACCAAGGCCGGGTTCATGGATGTGTCTGGCCTGAAGAAAGTTCATGTGGTCGGCCCACATGCGTTTCATGTCATCGACCGCGCGACAACGCGCAATGCCGACAAGATCAAGCCGGGGCGCAGTTCCTATGCGACCATGCTAAATGATGACGGCAAGTTCATTGATGATTGCGTGATCTACCGCACTGGCCCCAACAGCTATATGGTGGTGCATGGCGCTGGGCAGGGGCATGAGCAACTGACAATGGCCGCGATGGGGCGCGATGTGGACATCCGCTTTGACGACAACCTGCACGACATCTCGCTGCAAGGGCCGATGGCGGTGGATTTTCTGGAAGCCCAAGGCGTGCCCGGTATTCGTGATCTGGCCTATTTCTCGCATACACAGACCATGTTGTGGGACAAGCCGGTGATGATCTCGCGCACGGGCTACACGGGCGAACGCGGCTACGAGATTTTCTGCCGCGCGCAGGATGCGCTGGAAATCTGGGATGCGCTGGTCGAGAAGGGCGCGGCCCAGGGCATTATCCCCACGCGCTTTACCACGCTCGACCTGTTGCGCGCGGAAAGCTATTTGTTGTTCTACCCCTATGACAACTCTGACCAGTACCCGTTCGAGAATGAAAAAGGCGGTGATACGCTGTGGGAACTGGGCCTTGATTTCACGGTATCCAAAGGCAAGACCGGCTTTCGTGGCGCAGAAGAACATTACCGCCTGCAAGGCAAGGAGCGCTTCAAGATTTATGGCGTGAAGCTGGAAGGCACCGTGCCCGCCGAAGAAGGTGCGGCGCTGATGAAGGATGGCAAGCAGGTCGGCGTTGTCACGGTTGGCATGTATTCCTCGCTCAACAAGCATAATGTGGGGATCGCCCGGATGCCGGTCGATTGCGCTGTGGATGGCACCGCGATGGTGGTCAAAAACTCTGATGCCGAAATACCCTGCGTCGCGCATTCGATGCCCTTTTATGACCCCGACAAGAAGCGCCGCACGGCAAAAGGCTAAGTCCGATCCGGGCGCGTCACCCAGTTTGGGGTCGCGCCCTTTTCACACCTGACCGCAAAGGAGTGCTGCCCGGATGAGCAGGTTTACCTTTCCCCCGTCCATACCCAGTCGGCCTGTCTATGGCACACTTGCCCCGCGAGAGGCAGCGCAACAACTGATGGTCGCCGATGCAGAGGGCGCAGAAGCCCTGCTGGATCTGGCTGCCGCTGCCCCCGAGGTCATGGCGAAAGCGCATGTGATCTATATTCCGCGACATTCCGGCGAAGCGCTTGTCGCGAAGTTGCGCGAGGCAGGGCCAGCAATTTTACATGTCAGCCCCAGCTATCTTGCCAGTGTGCCAAGGTTACGCCGGATTCTATCCGATACGGTGATGGGTGCGCAAATCTATCTGGCAGGCACCGAAGGGCTGATCGGGCAGGCGATGAACGAAACCTTGCAGGCTGGCATTCCAATGGCCGCCATTCAGTCGGAGCATCGCGGATCGGTCGCACGGCGGGTGCAATGCGTGCATTGCAAAGGGATCACCGAGGATGTGATGACCGACCCGTTTGTATGCAGCCATTGCGGGTTGAACCTGTTCGTGCGCGACCATTATTCGCGCAGGCTGGCCGCCTTTCAGGGGGTTTGCATCGACGCCGAAGACCCCGGCGAGGTACCTGAACCTGTGGAGTTGTATAGATGAGCGCAGGCACACAGAAAATTCCCGTTATCGTGACGGCCAAGGTGCCGCTGAACGAATTGGTCACAAGGTTCGAATTTCAGCACGCCGAGGGTGGCGCTTTGCCTCCATTTTCGGGTGGGGCGCATACGGTGGTTGAAATGCAGGACGCAGGCAAAACCCGCCTGAACCCCTATTCGCTGATGTCAGACCCGATGGACCCAAGCCATTACGCGATTTCGGTGCGGCGCGACGATCAGGGGCGCGGCGGGTCCATCTTCATGCATGACAAGGTGCAGGTGGGGGACCGGATGGTGATCAGTTACCCGGTCAACCTGTTTCCACTGGACCTGACCGCAAAAAAGCACCTGATGATCGCGGGCGGGATAGGCATTACGCCATTTCTGTCGCAGATTCGCCAGCTTGAGCGGATCGCGGGGCGGTTCGAGTTGCACTACTCGGTGCGCAATGCAGCCCTTGCCAGCTATGCGGATGATCTGACCACGCGCCACCGCGCGCATGTGCATGTTTACCATGACGATCAGGATGAACGTATACCGCTTGCCAATCTTTTGCGCGGCCATCCACCCGGCACGCATGTCTATATTTGCGGCCCGCGCGGCATGATCGACTGGGTGCTGAACACGGCGGCTAATCTGGGCTGGCCTGATGTTGCGGTGCATTATGAGGAATTCCTTGCACCCCAATCCGGCACCCCGTTCGAGGTTGAACTCGCGGCCTCTGGCAAGACCGTTCGCGTGGGTGAACATGAAAGCCTGCTGGAAGCGATTGAACGTGCAGGTGTTGATGCGCCCTATATGTGTCGCGGCGGGGCTTGCGGGCAGTGTGAAACGCGCGTCATCCGCCATGATGGCACGCTTTTGCACAACGATCACTGGCTGGAAGATGATGAACACGCCAGTGGAGAGAAAATCATGCCCTGTGTCAGCCGGTTTGAAGGCAAGACACTGGTGCTGGACCGATAACAGGGGGCTGCCATGACCATCCAGTTCAACGACGAGACGTTCCGCGACGATTACACTTTCCGCAACTCTGACTGGGCCATCAAGCGCTTTCCCTTTCCGTTCCACGAAGACAGCTACATGTATTCGGTCAATATGGAACAGCATCGTGGCGGGCCTGAAGGGTCGGTCTTCGAGAAGCGCTTTGATGTGGACGAACATTACATCTCGGAGATGCGCGACCGTGCACTGGTGCTGGCGGAAGACCCGCTGCGGTGCCAGTCATTGCCGCATATGAACCTTGCAGGCTGGGACTTGCTGGAATTGATCATGGTCAGCAAATCCGAGGATTACCCAGACCTGTTCGAGCTGCACCGCAAGGGCGACAAATGGCGCTGGATCAACAAGCCCTTGGGCATTGATGACACATTTACCTTCATGGACGACGCCAGCCTGCCCTATGGCCCGATGGAGTACATTACCCGGCAGGCGCAGGGCGATTTCGCACTGCTGGACCAGCGCGAGAACAACCTGTGGATGGACGCGGGCATGGTCACCACACAGGCCGACTGGTCGCTGGATTTCGATATCGGGATGAATTTCTTCGAATGGCACGCGCCGGTGCCGCGGGCGCATGAAATGGGTGTGTTCAAACGCGCGCTGAAATTCTTGCTGAACATCCAGCAAGGCAGCCCCGCGCGGCGGCTGAACTGGACCATGACCGTCAACCCGCTGCTGGACACAAGCCCCGAGAATTACCACAAATGGGGCGTGCAAAAGACGACCCTGACGCCAGAGAATATTGGGCGGAAACAACACCTGCGCGTGGAATTGCAAACCTTCTACCGCCTGCCACGGTCCAACGCGCTGGTCTTTCCGATCCGCTGCTACCTGATCGCGCTGGAAGATCTTGTCACCGTGCCCAAATGGGGCCGCCGTTTGCACCGCGTCATTCGTGACCTGCCCGAGGACCTCGCGACCTATAAAGGCTTCATCCGCAACCGCCCGATGATCCTTGATTACCTGTCACAATATGACGACGGCAAACCCACCGCGCCCGGTATCTGGCCCGATCTGGATACCGAACCGCCATTAGAGAAATAGGTTAGCCGTTTTGCGGATAGGCGATGATCGACAGATAGCGCGCAGGCAGCCGCTCCAGTCCTTCAGGGCCGTGGGGGGCGTCTGCGTCGAAAAACAGCGTGTCGCCGGGGCGCAGATGATAAAGATTGTCGCTGTGGCGATAGAGAAGCTCGCCCTCCAGCATGTAGATCGTCTCGATCCCGCCATGCTGGAACGTTGGGAAAATGTCGGATTCGGTGCTCAGGGTTATCAGGTAGGGTTCGACCATGACCCCGCTGGCATTGGCCCCGATATGGCCCAGCAAGTTATATTGATGCCCCGCCCGCGTGCCTGCGCGCTCGATCTCGACCCCCTCGCCAGCCTTGGTATGAACCGCTTCGCGATGCTCTTCAAAGCCGCGAAAGAAGGATGTCAGCGGCACGCTAAGCGCATGGGCCAGCGTTTGCAGCGTGGTCAGGGACGGCGATGTATTGCCATTTTCGATCTTGGACAACATCCCGATGGAAAGGCCCGTCAGCACGGCCAGTTCGGCAACGGTCATGCCCTTTTGCCGACGAAACGCGCGCACTTCGCGCCCTATCGCAACTTCCAAAACCTTTTCCCGTTCATCGCGAATGCGATGCGGGTCTTGCATCAGAGGGGTCTTGCTGTCCTTGCTGTCGAGCTGTTTCGTGGCCTCAGGCATGCTTACTCCAGAAAAATGACGACCGAATATATCGCAAAGGATGGCGACTGGTCAGGGGTACGGGTTTGATGTTTCATGAGAGCAGGCTTCGAAGCAACCGAAATGATGACATTCATCTGGGTTTCCTGATCTTTCCGGGCTTTCCGATGGCCTGTTTGACCTCGATGATAGAGCCATTGCGCGCGGCCAATGAGATTGCGGGCCAAGCCGCCTTTCGCTGGACGCTGATTTCCGAGGCAGGCGGCGCAGTGGAAAGCAGCGCAATGGTGGCCTTTCACCCCTCGGCTGATCTGTATGCCGCGCAGGATGTCGATTATCTGATCGTGCTAAGCCCGCCAGATGCGAGGTTTGACAATCCCCGCGCTGGGAATGGTGCCCTGAGGGCGCTGGGGCGTCATGGCGCAATTCTTGGCGGGGTAAGCGGCGGGGTGTTCGTGCTGGCGCGGGCTGGACTGATGGAAGGGCATGTCACCTCGGTGCATTGGTGCTACGCAACTGCCTTTGCCGATGAATTTCCCGGATGCGCGAGAACCGATGAGGTGATCATGCCTGACCGGCGCCGGGTAACCATATCGGGGGCCGCAGCCGGGTTTGATTTTTCGCTGATGCTGATTGACCAGCGATTGGGGCCAGAGGTCATGACCGAAGTGGCCTGCTGGTTTCAACACCCGTTGGTTCGGGGAGAGGGCGTGCGCCAGAAGATACCTGCGATGCGTGTCGCTTCGACATCTGACATGTTTCCTGACCCGGTTGCGGGCGCAATGCGTTTGATGTCCGAGAATCTGGAGGACCCGATCTGCATTGCAGATATCTGCGCGCAGATCGAGATATCTCCGCGCCATCTGGAGCGGTTGTTCAAGAAACTGACAGGCAAAACGCCGCTGTCCTATTACCACAGCCTGCGCATGACATCGGCGCGGCAACTTGTGATGTATTCCAACCGCTCGATGCGCGAGATCGCACAGGCGGTGGGGTATACAACGACGAGTCCGTTCCGTCAGCGCTACGCCGAGATTTTCGGGCTGTCGCCTGATGAGGACAGGCGCAAGATCAACATGTTTCGTGTGCGTGGCAACAGCCCGTTGCCGGTTGCGTAGCGGCTTGGGGGACCTGTTCCGTGACAGCCGACCCTCACGCCCGTGGTGGTGCGGGGCGTTGAGTATTTAAAGCAAGAAAATGTTGCTGGCCGGATTTTGCGACTGTGACGCGGGAATGACTGGCACAGGACATGTGGTGAAAATGATTCGTTTTGAAAACATGTTTTCTTGCGTCATGGCGAGATACAGGCCGGTTCTGTCATCTGGTCTGGTCCGATTTGCACCAAAATGGCCTGATTTTTGAATTTTTAAGAAAAATATATTCTTTAAATGCAAATTTAGTTTTGGAAAACGGAAAGTCTGGGTCAAAATTTGCGTGTTCCCTCCTCTGGCCAGAATGATCGGGAACCAAACAGGACCAGTTCCGGTAGATCGGTTTTCTGCTGGTGCAGGCCATAGGGCGCAAAGGCCCGGAATTCTGAACCCAACGGGACAGGGAGAACCTCATGTCACTTAACCTTGCAGCGGTTCATGCTGATCAGGTCAGTCTGAACTCACTTGTACAAAACCTTGTCTATGCCTCGGGCACCGTCGGTGCCATCATGGTTGTGGTCGGTCTGCTGATGATCGACGCGGGCACCACGCGGCACAAGAACCTTCTGACCTCGACCGTGGAGAAGCTGATGGGCTTTTTCATCGGTTTTGCGGTCTATTTCCTGATCGGCTTTTCGCTTTGGGCCGCGCAATACTACATTATCGAGGATGCCACACTTGGCGATTCCATTGCGGATTGGTGGATGGGCGGGGGCATGCTGAATGCCCGCGCACATGAAGTGTCACCCGATGTGTTTCCGGGGCTGAACAACTTTCAGATTTTCGTGTTCTTTCTGGCGTGTTTTGCCGGGATCATCAATGTGTTGCTGCATTT
>SLAT01000263.1 GCA_007126715.1 Roseinatronobacter sp. | reverse complement strand
TTGGAGCGCTTGACTTTCGGCTGCCGCGGCTTGCGGATCAGCTGTTGGATCGTTGGCATTCCGGTTCTTCCCGTTTCAACCCGTGTTACACGGCGCTTGCGCGCCTCTCTATCGCACGTTCAAACCACAAGGGCAGAACGCATAAAACCGCTTGCGTCCCAAGCTAGGGTCGCCGCGGTGGAATTTCAGAGGATCGGGGCATTTGGCCCGGATCATGACCACTACAATTCTGATTTCTGAACCCACGCAGCACAAGGCGACCGGGCTCGGTAGGCTGGCGTATAGGGGGAGTCGCAGGGGTTGTCAACAGGTGCTAGCCCGCTTGTGCAGTCAACCGCGCAGCGCGCCGCATCTTACCCTCACGGTAGAGGGTGTAGACGCCTGTCGCCACGATAATGCCGCTGCCGACAAAAGTCAGAATATCAGGCCATTCATCGAAAACAAGCCAACCCGCTACCAGCGCAAAAAGCAGTGCCGCATAACGGAAAGGTGCAGCAAAGGTCAGCTCGCCCACACGCATGGCAAGGATAACGAAATAATATCCGGCGATGATGAAGCCGGTCGCCCCTAGCAACCATATCCAACCCAGAGTGCTGGGCATGGCCCATACCTCGGTCAGGCTGCCAAGCCCGCCAAACAACATCACACCGCAGGACGCTGTGAAAGCCACCATGACCGATGGCATTGACTGTCCCAGCATTCGCGTTGTCAGATCTCTGATCGTAATCATGGCCACTGACATCAGGGCCGACAGGGAATAGATCGTGAATCCTTCGGCACCCGGTCGGACAATCAGAACTACGCCGAAAAAGCCAATGATGATGGCCGACATTCTGCGCCAACCCAGAGGCTCTTTCAGAACGACGAATGCCGCCAGCGCAACTGTCAGCGGGAGGACCTGCAAGATTGCGGTCAGATTGGCAATCGGCATATTGAACAAGGCATGCAGAAAGAAATACGCGGCCGCCGCCTCGGCCAGTGAACGCAGCACGACCAACGCCAAATCTCTCGGCGCTAGGCCTGTCAGCTGGTCGCGCACCTGCCAGAGCAGCACACCAAAAAATAGCGTCACCACCAAACCACGCAAAAACAATATCTGGAACATGGGCAGTTCACTGCCCAACAGTTTCAGGAACACGTCATTTATCGTGTAGGCACCCGTGCCCAGCATCATGAATAGTGCAGCGCGTATATTGTCGTCTTTCATGCGCGCGACTTACGGCTTCAATGCCATCAGATCCGCGCGGGTAACAGGAAAGTACTGCGCAAGAATCTGGTCAAGCTCTGTATCCGAATATTTGGGCTTTTCGCCCGATGACAGCGCATCCGAATCATTGTCTCGATGCACCGTCCGAATAAAACGCGGCGTGCGCGCTTCGGTATAGCAGTTCCAGCGGGTATGGACGCGCCGGTGATCGGTAGAAAAGATTGTGGGGCGTGCGCCCACGGGCGCAATCATGCCCATGCCAATGCCTAGTGGCAGTTTCTCGATCACACCATACAGGCGGTTGCCCTGCTCTGACAGTTCCAGAAACAGTCCATTGTTAAAGCAGATCACGGCAGGGGTATCGGTTGGATCAAGAGCGGCCATTTGCGGGGCGATATGCTTTTGCGCGGCGATGCAGTCGCGGCCCAATGCGTCATCGTCATCAAGGCGAACCGAAATGACATGCGTTGCCTCGCGCCGCTGACATGCCTCAATCGCGAGTTTGGTTGCCTTGTAATTGTTATGCGGCGGCAAGGCGACAAGATGGGTATCCTGCAAAGGACTAATCAACCGCACCAGACGCGCGCGCGCATCTTCGGGAAAGTCATCGCCTATCAATACTGCAACCGTGAAATCAGGGTCCGACTGGGCCAGCAGTGATGGCAGGGTCAATGCCTCAAACAGGCGGAACCGCCGTGCAAGCCTCTCAGGCGCATAAAGCATCTTGCGGATCGCACTGATCCCCTGCGTGCTGATCTTGAAACCGGCTTCGGCGACATAGGAAAACCGGATTACGACAATAACCTGAGCGCGCATGGAGCCTAGAACCTGACATTTACCTGAACCTGCAACAGCATTGCCCGACAGACCCGCAAATGAAAAGCCCCCGCAGCGGATTTGCTGCGGGGGCCAAATTTTCAAAAGACTGCCGTTAGGTTGCGCTTAGCTATCGCGCTTGCCGAAAACCTTGTCGGCTTCTGACATCTCGGCTGGCTCTGGCGCCGCGAGTGCCGCTGCGGCTTCGGCTTCGGCGCGACGTGCATCAAGAACCTTGCGGTCCCTGTCTGCCGCGATCTGGCGCACCTTGGTGACAACGCCGCCCGTACCAGCCGGGATAAGCCGACCCACGATGACATTCTCTTTCAGGCCGACCAGATGATCCCGCTTGCCCTGCACCGATGCTTCGGTCAGCACGCGCGTTGTTTCCTGGAACGAAGCCGCCGAGATGAAGCTGCGTGTCTGCAACGACGCCTTGGTGATCCCAAGAAGGATCGGCTCGCCCTTGGCAGGTGCCAGCCCGTGCGCTGCTGCTTTCTCGTTCATCTCGTCGAACTCGGCCTTGTCGACATGCTCGCCTTTCAGCAGCGTGGTTTCGCCGCTGTCGAGGATTTCCCATTTCTGCAGCATTTGCCGCACGATCACCTCGATATGCTTGTCGTTGATCTTCACGCCTTGCAGGCGGTACACGTCCTGCACTTCGTCGATCAGGTAGTTTGCCAAAGCCTCGATGCCCAG
>SLAT01000197.1 GCA_007126715.1 Roseinatronobacter sp. | reverse complement strand
GTGTTGGCGCGATTGCGGGCGCTTATGGCGTGCGCGGCGAAGTGCGGCTGAAAAGCTTTTGTGCCGATCCCGGCGCGATTGCGGATTACGGGCCATTATGGTCCGAAGATGGCACACGCCAGTTCTCTGTTAGCCTTGGCGCGCCGGTGGCGCAGGGCTTTGCGGCGCGCATCGGTGGGGTGTCATCACGTGAGCAGGCGGATGCACTCCGAGGTGTTCGCTTGTTCGCAGAGCGTGACATGCTGCCTGCCTTGCCGGATGATGAGTATTACCATGCAGATCTGATCGGGCTGGAAGTGTTTGATACGGGTGGTGTGTCCATGGGGCGCGTCAAGGCTGTGTTGAACCATGGGGCATCGGATTTACTGGAGCTGGTTATGCCGGGCCGCAAGGGGGCCGTCTTGTTGCCATTCACGCAAGCGATCGTGCCAACCGTTGATCTGGCGGCACGCCGTATTGTTGCTGATCCGCCGGAAGGGTTGATCGAGTGAGCATGCCACCGCGCCGCGCTGCCGGCAGGCTGGCGATGACCCCGTCCTTGACGCCGCGTGATCTGGACAGACGCGGGACGCCGGTCCGGGCGTGGCAGGCGCGCGTCATTACCCTGTTTCCCGAGGCTTTTCCGGGTGTTCTGGGCCTGTCGCTGACAGGGCGCGCGCTGAGTGATGGGCGCTGGGGGCTGGAGGCGATTGATTTGCGCCCTTTCGGGCTGGGCAAGCACCGCAATGTCGATGATACACCTGCCGGTGGCGGGGCAGGGATGGTGCTGCGCGCGGATGTTCTGGGGCGCGCGGTGGAGGTGGCGATGCGCGGTGTGCCCGAGGATCGAAGCGATTGGCCCCTCGTCTGCCTGAGCCCTCGGGGCCGCCCCTTTACACAAGAGACCGCCCGTCGCTGGGCGGGCGCGCGTGGGATCACCATGATCTGCGGGCGGTTTGAAGGCGTGGACCAGCGGGTGATCGACCATTACGGGATTGAAGAAGCCTCTCTTGGGGATTTTGTCATGACCGGAGGAGAGATTGCGGCGCAGGCGATGATTGATGCGACGGTGCGCCTGCTGCCCGATGTGCTGGGGAATGCGGAGTCCATCGAGGAAGAGAGTTTTTCGGACGGGTTGCTGGAGCATCCGCAATATACCCGACCAGCCGAATGGGCCGGGCGCGAGATACCAGCGGTTCTGATGTCTGGCAATCATGGTGCAATCGCGCGCTGGCGACAGGAACAGGCTGAGGCCCTGACCCGCGCGCGCCGACCCGATCTTTGGGACATATGGCGCGCGCGCAAGCCGCGTGATTAAACTATCTCGCGGGTGATTTCCGCGCCCAGTCCCTGCATCAAGGGCTCGAATACCGGGAAGGATGTGGCGATGGGGCCTGCGTCATCGACCGTGATCGGGGCGCTTGCCGCCAGCCCAAGGCACAGAAAGCTCATAGCGATGCGGTGATCGAGATGGGTTTGCACGGTCGCACCACCCGGCACACCATCTGGCCCCATGCCATAGACTGTAAGGCTGTCTTCGGTTTCCGCCACGCGGACACCGCAGGCTTCCAGCCCGCGCGCCATCGCGTCGATACGGTCGGATTCCTTGACCCGCAATTCCTTGATGCCGCGCATGATGGTGACACCCTCGGCTGTCGCGGCAAGGGCGGCAAGCACCGGGTATTCATCGATCATGCTGGCGGCGCGTTCGGAGGGCACTTCGATCCCTTTCAGCGCAGAGAAGCGCACCCGCAGATCGGCCACAGGCTCGCCGCCTTCTTCACGCGGATTTTCCATCACCAGATCGGCGCCCATATCCTGTAATGTCAGAAAAATACCATTTCTGGTGGGGTTCTGGCTGACTCCGGGCACCAGAATGTTGGAATTCTGCACCATAAGTGCGGCGCAGACGGGGAAAGCCGCAGAGGAAGGGTCGCGCGGGACGGCAACGCTCTGGCCCTGCAATTCGGGTTGGCCGGTCAAGGTGATCACGCGGCCATCCTCGGTATCCTCGACCGTGATCATGGCCCCGAAGCCGCGCAGCATCCGTTCGGTATGGTCGCGCGTGGGTTCCTGTTCGATCACAACTGTCTGGCCGGGTGCGTTCAGCCCTGCCAGCAGGACAGCGGATTTGACCTGAGCCGAGGGCATGGGCACGCGGTAGCGCACCGGCACTGGCTGCGCCGCGCCGATCAGGGTCAGGGGCAGACGGCCGCCGCGCCGCGCATATGACTGTGCGCCAAACAGGGCCAGCGGGTCGGTGACACGGCCCATCGGACGCTTGTTCAAGCTGGCATCACCCGTGAATGTAGCGGTGATGTCGGTCGTCGCCATTGCCCCCATGATCAGGCGCACGCCAGTGCCGGAATTGCCGCAATCGATCACTTGCCCCGGTTCTTCGAAGCCGCCAACGCCGACGCCATGCACGGACCACTGGCCGGGGCCATGCTGTGTGACCTCGGCGCCAAAGGCTTGCATGGCTTTGGCGGTGTCCAGAACATCTTGCCCTTCCAGAAGGCCGGTAATGGTGGTCTGGCCGATGGACAAGGCCCCAAGGATCAGCGCGCGATGCGAGATAGATTTGTCGCCGGGCACATCGGCCACGCCTGTCAGGGGGCCGGATTTGCGGGCAGTCATGGAAAATGCGGGGCCATGGCCGGACATAGATGCGCCTCTCGATCAAGTGAAGTCGAGGCGGTTGATAGCGCAACCCGCCTTGGGCGTCCATGGCTGTTGCGCGCCGTAAATGGTGTTGGATCAGTCCTCTTGCAGCAGGGCGCCGACTTCTTTTGCAAACGCTTCGAGTTCGGCGCGCATGGCAGGGCTGCGCACGCCCTCAATCCCGCCAAGCCCCTGACCCAGTGTTTCCGCATAGGCCACGCGGTTGGCAATCTGCGTTGTCGCCAGATCCGCACTCAGCGCTTGCGCGGCTTCCATGACTTCTGCGCCGAGGCGTGTGCCCGCGCGGGTGCGGTTCAGGACGACCAGCACCTCGCGCCCTTCGCGGCGTGTCAGGTCCAGAACGCCATCTGTCGCCCAGAGGTCAACATGGCTGGACGCGACTGGTACCAGCACCAGATCGGCCACGCGCAAGGCAGGGCGCAAGTCTGAATCGGCCTTGGGGGGCGTGTCGATGATGACGAAATCCGCCATGTCGCGCAATTTGCCGACCTCATAGCCCACACCCCATGCCGAGGCCGTCGAGAATTCCATATTCTCGGTGCGGCCATGCTCATTTCGGGTCATGAACCAGCGCCCGAGCGAGCCTTGGGGGTCGGTATCCAGAAACGCGACACTGTGACCTGCCCGCGCCAGCATCACCCCAAGATTGACCGCCAGTGTTGTCTTGCCGGACCCGCCTTTTTGCTGCGCGATAGTGATTACCTTGCCCTTGGCCATGATCCGCACCCTTCGTCATGATCTCCGCGTTTTCGCTGCAATGCAGCATAGACGATTTTTCACAGGATGCACGTGCAAACTTCAGGCGCGTTCATCCTTGGGCGAGCCCATGACGACCATAGTTGTGATCCTGTCAAGAAAGGGGAATGCGCCCATATATTCGGTATGAAACTGTTTATAGGCTGCAAGATCGCGCGCCTCGACCCGCAGCAAGTATTCCACTGTGCCGGTAATGTTGTGGCATTCACGAACCTGAGGGGCTGCGCGCATAAGCCGCTCGAATTCAGCTTGTGCAGCTTTGGTGTGTTTCGACAGGCCCACAGTCACATAGGCGATAAAGCCGATGCCGGTCAGAGCAGGGTCAATGACCGCGCGGTATCCAGTGATCACGCGCTGGCGCTCCAGTTCCTGAACACGGCGCAAACAGGCCGAAGGCGACAGCCCCACACGGTCTGCCAGCTCGATATTGGTCAGGCGTCCCTCGCGTGAGAGAATGCGCAATATTTCTTCTGATTTTCCGTCAATTTCACTCATTAGTTGCAGTAATTGCATATCCAACACAGCTTTTGCAATATATTGGCTGAATATTTGCCGTAAAACAGGGTCAGCATAAAGGGCGCTCCGATGACATTAGACCTGTTTCTGGCTTTGATTACATTTGCTTTTGTTACGTCGGTCACGCCGGGGCCCAACAATGTCTTGTTGCTGGCGTCGGGTGTGAATTTCGGGTTTCGCCGGACTGTCCCGCATATGGCCGGGGTTGCGATCGGGCACGCATTGATGGTGTTTCTTGTCGGGGTCGGCTTGATGGGGGTGTTCATCAGCTACCCGCCTGCACAGATGGCGCTCAAGGTTGTCTCGGCGATCTATATGCTGTGGCTGGCGTGGAAAATCGCGAATGCAGCGCCGCCTGCCGGGGCGCAGCGGGCAGGGCGCCCGTTCACCTTCATACAGGCCGCGGCCTTTCAGTGGGTCAATCCCAAGGCTTGGATCATGTCGCTGGCTGCTGTCACGCTCTATGCGCCGGGGCAGGAATGGGGCGCGGTTGCATGGGTGGCATTCGGGTTCTTATGTGTCGGGTGGACAACCACCATCATATGGACTGTGCTGGGGCTGGGGTTGCGGCGGTTCTTGCAAAAGCCTACAGCTTTGCGCGTGTTTAACTTCACAATGGCGGCGCTGCTGGTGGCATCTCTGGTGCCGGTGTTGTTTCAAGTATAAGGTCGCGAGTCTGGTCGCGTATCGCCGCATGACCCTATGCGCAAACCCCTATCTTGCAGCGGATATCTGCGACGATGCTTAAAGTTTCAACGATTCTTGCCTGATGTCTTTACATTCATCTAGCTTCCGACTTTGATGAGGTTAACACAGGGAGCATTTGAATTTATGGCAGATACTTTCTTCAACGAGATGTATGATCAGAACGGGCTGCGTGTGCCCTATCGGATGCTTGAAGGTTGGTATCAGAACATGCCGGCCGAGTTTCGGGCCGTAAAGCAGGCCGAGGCCGAAGGTCTTTTTCGCCGCTATGGCATTACCTTTGCGGTTTATGGCGAAGGAGGGGACCCCGATCGCCTTATTCCGTTCGACATGTTTCCAAGGGTCTTTGGTGCCAATGAATGGCGCAGGCTGGAACGTGGCATCAAACAACGCGCCCGCGCGCTTAACGCGTTCTTGTCTGATGTTTATGACCGGGGTGAGATTATTCGCGCAGGCCGCATCCCGGCAGATCTGGTTTATCGCAACGATGCTTATGAGATTGCAGTTGCAGGGTTTCGCCCGCCGCTTGGCGTGTTCAGCCATATTGTCGGCATTGATCTGGTGCGCACGGGGGCCGACCAGTTCTATGTTCTTGAAGATAATTGTCGCACCCCTTCTGGCGTATCCTACATGCTGGAAAATCGAGAGGTCATGATGCGGATGTTCCCGCATCTGTTTCAGAAAAACCGTGTCGCCCCGGTCGATGGCTATGCAAGGCTTCTCAAGCGGACCCTGGCGTCTGTTGCGCCTGCGAAATGCGACCGCGATCCGAATGTCGTGCTGCTGACACCGGGGCATTTCAACTCGGCCTATTATGAGCATAGCTTTCTGGCCGATCTCATGGGGATCGAACTGGTCGAGGGGCAGGATCTGTTCGTCGATGGGGACTTTTGCTGGATGCGCACCACGGAGGGGCCGAAAAAGGTGGATGTCATCTATCGCCGGATTGATGACGCCTATCTTGACCCGCTTTGTTTCCGCCCTGATTCCACGCTTGGCGTTCCGGGGTTGATGAATGTCTACCGTTCCGGCGGGGTGACGATCTGCTCGGCGCCCGGCGCAGGTGTTGCCGACGACAAGGCGATCTACACCTATGTACCAGAGATGATTCGCTTCTATTTGGGCGAGGCACCGATTCTCGAGAATGTGCCGACATGGCAATGTGCCAAGTCAGATGACCTGAAATATGTGCAGGAAAATCTTGCTGACCTTGTTGTGAAGGAAGTGCATGGTTCTGGCGGGTACGGCATGCTTGTCGGGCCAAAGGCCGACAAAGCCACGATAGAGACATTTGCCGCCAAGCTGGCAGCAAATCCTTCGAACTACATCGCACAGCCCACACTTGCGCTGTCCACCTGCCCGACATTTGTCGAGGAAGGTATTGCCCCGCGCCATGTTGATCTGCGCCCCTACTGCCTTGTCGGGCGTGATGTCGAACTGGTGCCGGGCGGGCTTACTCGCGTGGCGTTGACCGAGGGGTCGCTGGTGGTCAACTCGTCTCAGGGCGGAGGGGTCAAGGATACATGGGTTATCGCGGAGGAATGACATGCTAAGCCGCACAGCCGCGAATCTGTTCTGGATGGCCCGCTATCTGGAACGTTCTGAAACCACGGCCCGCCTTTTGGATCTGGGCTTTCGCAATGCCTTGCTGCCCAACGCGGGCGGGGGCTTTCGCAATGAATGGAGTGCGATCCTTCAAAGCAAGGCGACGCTGCAACAATTCACCGACAAATACGGGGATCTGGTTCAGCGCAATGCTGAAAGTTTTCTTTTCTTCGATCTGGAGAACCCGTCTTCGGTTGCCAGCTGCATCACCGCCGCGCGCGAGAATGCGCGGATCGTGCGCACCGCGCTGACCTCTCAGGTCTGGGACGCGATAAATGTCAGTTTTCAGGAACTGAAGGCCCTGACCCGGCGCGAGCGATCCTCGCTGGAAGTGCCGGAACTGACCGACTGGACATTGCGCACCGCAGCCCTGATCCGCGGCGCGATTGAAACCACGCAATTGCGCAATGATGGCTACCGTTTCATGAATTTGGGCTATGCGGTAGAGCGTGCAGATAACACGTCGCGGTTGCTGGATGTGAAATATTACGTCCTGTTACCGTCAGTGGCCTATGTCGGTTCCGGGTTGGACAACTACCAATGGACCACGCTGTTGCGCGCGCTGTCGGCGCATCGGGCATATAACTGGGCCTATGGGGGCGAACTCAGCGCGGCGCAGATTGCGCATTTCCTTATCCTGAACCCAAAATTTCCGCGCTCGCTTTTGTCCTGCTCGATAGAGGTCAATGAGCATCTGGACCATCTGGGGCGGATTTACGGGCGTTCCAGTCCCGCACAGGAAGCTGCCCGCAAGCTGCTGGGGGAGTTGGCCGAGGCCCGCATAGAGGATGTGTTCGACGAAGGTTTGCACGAGTTTCTGACCCGCATGATATCCGAGAATGCAGGCCTTGGTCAGTGTATCAGTGACCAATATCTGACCGGAGAGGCGCGATGATCCTGACCGTTTATCACAAGACCAGCTATGAGTTCGCGTCACCTGTGGGGGGCATTTTGCAAAGTCACCGGCTGACCCCTGCAAAATGTGAAGGGCAGAAGGTTATCGAGTGGCATGTCGATGTTCCCGGCGCGGTCATGGGGGAACTGTTCCGGGACGGTGCAGGGGATTACATCCAGACTGTCTCGTTGCGGATGCCGGTCACCAGCATAGAAGTAACTGTCCGTGGTGCTATCGAGACAACCGATACTTCAGGTATTTTGCGCGGGCATCGAGAGCGTGTGCCCCCGCGCGCCTATATGCGCGGTACACTGCGCACCGAACCGAACCGTGCAATCCGCGATCTGGTCGATGAGACATTGCGCGGCAAGGCCAACGCGCCGGAACTGGAGCGCGCGCATCTGCTTGCTGCCGCCGTGGCTGAGGCCTTGCCTTACAAGCCGGGCGCAACCCACGCCCACACCACCGCCGCCGAGGCGATGACCGAAGGGGTAGGGGTGTGCCAGGACCACACGCATGTTCTGATTGCCTGTGCCCATCTTGCCAATATGCCCGCGCGCTATGTCTCGGGATATCTGAACGCTACGGATGACGGCTCGCCCCATGAGGCAAGCCATGCATGGGCGGAAATCTATGTCGCTGGTTTGGGCTGGGTCGGTTTCGATGCATCGAACCAATGCTGCCCCAATGAACATTACATCCGCCTCGGTTCCGGGCTGGATGCGGAAGATGCAGCGCCAATCCGGGGGCTGGTTCTTGGCGGGGCCGAGGAAACGCTGGATGTCACCGTCGTGATAGAGGCGCAACAACAGTGACGGCGCTTGCACCTGCGCTGCGACAGCGCTACGACTGCATGTCAAATCTTGTCAGGGAAATTGTGCGATGACCTATTGCGTCGGGCTTCTGCTGAATGCGGGGCTTGTCTTGCTGTCCGACACCCGCACGAATGCAGGGCTGGACAATATTTCGACCTATCGCAAGATGTTCACCTTTGAAGAACCGGGAGAGCGGGTCATTGTCATGATGACTGCGGGTAATCTATCGGTCACTCAGACAACCCTCGCGCGGTTGGCAGAAGATATCAATAATCCAGACGCCACGCATGAAACCTCGATCATGAAGGCCGAGAACATGCTGGATGTGGCAACAATGGTCGGCGAAATGCTCTCGCGTGTCACTGCGGAAACCAAGGTGCGCATGGACCGGATGAACCAAAGCGCAAGTGCATCCATGATTGTGGCGGGCCAGCGCAAGGGTGGGCGGATGCGTCTGTTCCTGATCTACCCGGAGGGCAATTTCATCGAGGCCACCGAAGACACACCCTATTTGCAGATTGGCGAGCATAAATATGGCAAACCAATTCTCGATCGTGTCATCAGCGCCGATACGCCGCTGGAAGATGCGCGCAAGGCGGCGCTTTTGTCGATGGACTCTACCTTGCGTTCCAACCTGAGTGTTGGAATGCCGCTGGATATGGTGGTGATCGAAACCGATGCCTTGCGCATCACCGAGCAGCGCCGGATCGAGGCAAATGACGAGAAGTTTGCCGCGATGTCGGCGGCTTGGTCACAAGCGTTGCGCGACGCCTTTACTCAGATCAAGTGATCGTCGCTTGTGGCGTCTGGCAATTCCTGTGCCAGAAACCGCTCGAATGCATCCAGGTTGATGGCTTCAAACTGCCCGAAAGCCTGCATCCAGATGCTGGCTTCGCGCAAGGCATCAGGTTCCAGCTTGCACCATTTTACGCGCCCGCGTTTTTCCTGACTGATCAGCCCGGCTGCGGCCAGGATGCCCAAATGTTTGGAGATCGCTGTCAGGGACATTTCGAAAGGGTGCGCAACATCGGTGACAGCCATGTCATCTTCCAGCAGCATTGCCAGAATGGCCCGACGGGTCGGGTCGGCAAGTGCCATGAAAATCTGGTCAAGTGTTGGGGCGTGTTCGCAATCCATAGGTTGTTCTGGGCTGATGGCTGGCAAAGGTCAACTGTTTGGTTGAATATGCTGCAGGGGCGAAATAGGGCACCCGGCAGAAGTTGGCAAAGCGGCTCATAAAATAAAATATAACTATAACAATATGTTGGGTACTATTTTTGCTAGATTAATCTAGCTTGACTCTATCCCTTCGCCTGCCTAGTTTCCGCGCAACTTGCAGCCGGAGGTGGCGGGCATGACCAAGCGTGAAGAGATGGAGCAGCTTAAGGCTCTCGAAGACCGGATCGCCAAGGTGAAAGCCACGCTAGAGCCGCCAAGGGCTGCGCAGGATCACCACTCTATGGCCCAGATTGGCTGGCGAATGGTGATTGAACTGGTGTCGGGTTTGGGCATCGGTGCGGCGATGGGATACGGGCTGGATGTGCTGTTTGGCACATTACCACTGTTTCTTGTGCTGCTGACATTACTGGGCTTCGCGGCCGGGATAAAAACGATGATGCGTTCTGCCCGCGAGTTCGAGACCGGAACAGACAAGGCGGCACCTACGCAAACAGGTGCAAAGCAAGGGGACAAGACCAGTGGCGGGTGAAAATGGTGGCCTCGAAATCAGGCCGATGGACCAGTTTGAAGTCAAGGCGCTGTTCGGCGGTGATGTGAGTTGGTATACGCCAACCAACGTGACGCTCTGGATGGCGCTTACAGTTGTCGCCGCTTCGGCCCTGATGATCTATGGCGCGCGCGGTCGCGCGCTGGTGCCAAGCCGTGCGCAATCTGCCGCCGAAATGACCTATGGGTTCATTTATAACATGGTCAAAGACGTGGCGGGGCATGACGCGGTGCGCTTTTTCCCACATGTTTTCACTCTGTTCATGTTCGTGCTTTTTGCCAACCTGCTCGGCCTGATCCCCTTCGCGTTCACAACCACATCGCATATTGCGGTGACAGCGGTTCTGGCCTTCACCGTATTTCTGTCGGTCACAGCATTGGGTTTCATCCTGAACGGCACCAAGTTTCTGGGTCTGTTCTGGGTTAGCTCTGCGCCGCTTGCCTTGCGTCCCGTGCTGGCGCTGATCGAATTGATCTCTTACTTCGCGCGTCCTATCAGCCATTCCATTCGTCTTGCCGGTGCCATGATGGCCGGACATGCGGTGGCAAAAGTCTTCGCCGGTTTTGCCGGTGCGCTGGGCGCTGCGTTCTTCGTGCCTGTTCTGGCTGTGACCGCGCTCTATGCGCTGGAACTGCTGGTCGCCGTGATCCAGGCATATGTCTTCACCATTCTGACCTGTGTGTACCTCAAGGACGCACTGCACCCCTCGCACTGACGGGCGTAGCCGGTCGAATACCAAACTCAAGCCAATTCCAACTCAAGGAGAAATGACATGGAAGGCGATATCGCAGAAATGGGCAAGTACATCGGTGTTGGTCTGACCGCCAT